>NZ_JAVRCK010000004.1:0-188188 GCF_034530815.1 Nostoc sp. DedSLP03 | reverse complement strand
CTATCTCTCCAGATGTACGGAGTTTTTTCAGAAATCAAATACTAGTCCTATAGTTGTATCCGTGTTTCCAGAAGAGTGCCCATATTCTGTAGAGTTAGTGTTGGATGAAGACTGGCTACCGGAAGTAAGCGATATTTAATAACTGTAATTCTGACTGTGTGGTAAGAAGCGCATTACGCAGCCATTTAATATACATTGGTGAGTTTTGTAAAAGTCGCTTTTACTTCTTCATCATCGGCAAAATCTCCAGTATCCGCTTCAGCAATCCCCTTTTGAATTTCCTCAGTTTGCCACTGATACATCTCTAGATAAGTGGCTACCGCTTCATTAAGTATGTAGCTGCGATCGCAGCCTGAATGAAGTGCGATCACATCAAGTGCAGCCTTTTTATCGCTATCTATCCAAAACATAATATTTTCTTGGCTCATTATCTTATAAAAGTTGTATTGCAATACATTATTCTATTGCAATATTTTTCATTGTAAACAAAGACATGATATTTAAACTTCTTCACAGAATCAGTGAAATTCCCCATCCGTCTATGCTTTGAGGTAGTTCATTATGGTGATACCAGTCAAATAGTTTACATATCTAAATTATGTCTTTGAAGTTTGAAGATGAATATGCTTATACATTGGATAATTTAGCGTCAGCATTGAAACGTTCATACGAGCAAATAAAACAGACCAGTACATTCTCTAGTGAGTTTGATTATTCACAGGCAATCGCAAAGCGTCTGCGTGCTTTTTATTGTTCTCAATTAGAAATTAAGGAGTTTCTTAAGAAGGAGGTGGCTCAAGCCGGTTCAGACTTTTTTGTAGAAACAGTACTCTTCTTTCTCAAGTTGTTTAATGATTTAGAAAATCTTGGCTTGGAAATCGCTTCAGAACGTCCACTCCAAAGAAAACGTAACACTATACGTCCTGATATTAGTGTCTGGCGTGGCAATGAATTACTTGCCATTATTGAATGCAAAACACAACTTGGTTGGCATCGACAAAATTGGGATGAGCATTTTCAATATCGGGAACAGAAATTAAAAGAAGTCTCCGAAGATGCAAAGATATTTCTTGTAGTTATGACTAGTTGTAATTGAGGTGGTTTTGGTAATGATTCAAGAGTTGGGGAACAACTATTTTGTTTACTGAATGAGAAATGGCCAACAGACAATTTTCTGACGTTAGATAGTCATATTGAACAACTCTTTGATAAAGTAAAGGCAATTGCTTGCGTGTAAATTAGTAAATTGATTTGAAGCAAGAAAACCCAGCAATTTATGTATCTTTAGGAACTACATTTTGTGCGAGCGCAGGGAGGCTAACACCTCAATACAATGGACAAGCGATCGTACTCAGCCTGACACTAGAATATTATTCGCAATCTTGTAGAGATGATTGGCGATGAAAATTAAAGCAGTAGACAGGCTTGGATATCTTCGAGTTCGAGATCGGGAAAATCCTCTAAAATCTCAGAAATAGTGACATTCTTAGCCAACATTTCTAAAATGTCACTTACACGAATCCTCATGCCTCGAATACAAGGACGACCACCACACTGACCAGGAGTTTGAGTAATGCGAGTCAACAAATCAACCCTTGAGTTCATGCAAGTATTTTAATATCGGGTACTTTTATTTAACTCTAATTCTGCGATCGCAATTATTCCAGCCTAGCATCTGGGTGTAGCAAAAGGGCAATCGCAATTATCCTAAGTTCACATAACAGCACCTAAGTTGAGCAGTTTTGGGTTAGTTGTAGCTTCAGATAATCAATGAAGTCTAGAATTTCTCTATCAGTGAGTTGTAGGCGCGATCGCTTACCATATTTCTGCTGCAAATAATTCCTTCCCTGCTCTGGAGTCCAATTTAATTGGGCTAAATATGTGTCACTTTGAGCTATCAAAACTGCATGAATTTCTGATGACGTTGTATTAAAAGATATTTGGATTTCATCTTGATGTAAATTTTGAATACAATTAATTTTTAAACTTACTTTTTGTCCTAAAGCTTGCCAGTCAATTTCCCTGTGTCCATTCCAGCTAACACCTATAGAACGATAAGTGACTGGATTATAAATTGCACAAAATACAATTGTTCTCTCTCCAGGACTAACTGCGATCGTCAATGGATGATGCAATTGTTCAGAAGTCAACGCATCAAGTGAAAGCAACAAACTTTTAGAAAAATAAGATTCACTTCCTGAGCGAATAACATAAGGTTTGTCTGCCAGAATATGCAAATCAGTTTTTTCTGCTTCTCCATGTGAAGTTTCGACTTTTTTATTAACTTCTATCCCTGTTATCACCCCAGTCAAGGCTCTCTCATAAATTGGGATTTGTCTTGTATCATCGGATAGCATGTACCAGCAGTGATCCGATTCTTTGCTGACAAAAACATATTGAGGTTTTGGGACTGCTCCAAATCCTAATTTAACTTCCATATTTTTGATGAAGGTTTTGGTAAATATATTTATTGAGCAATCAGTTATGACGATTTGTACCGTCAAGCTATTAGTTGCTTTACAGATATAATTCCCTACCCAGGAAGCTAATTAACATTAAGGCAGCAAAAAATACAAAATTTGGTGAATCTATAACAAAGTTTCTGGATCGACACCTAATGCATTTAATCTTTCAATTAACATTTTCACTTTTTGTTCTGCTTCTACTCGTCGCTGTTCTTCAAAAGTTGTGCGTTCATCCGCTTCCCTAATGCGTTCTTCTGGTGTCAGCAATCTTTGCCCTTCTTCGTCATACCAGTACAGCCACTCCCGTACTATACCTTGATAAATTCCTCGTTCTCGCCCAATTCCTAAACCAATTTCTGGTAGCCAAACAGGATTTCCTGACATTAAGATATATTCCCCATCAACTAAGCGATACACTTCCAAAGGTGTCTTTTTCCGCCGCAGGGGACTATACACAACGTAGTACAAAATTCCTAAATCTTTGGCATAAAATTCTTTCTTGATGCTGTATTCTTCTCGATATATTTGAGAAACAACTTCTAGCGCTAAAATTGGTGGTTGCTTTTCTTCCCACAGCACATAACTTAGGCGTAAATCCTCATCAACGAAGCGTTTAACTCCTAAGCTGAGAAACCCATCAGGGACAATCGCTGGTTTATCTGGGTGATAATAAATACCCATATCAACACCAAAGAACCAATCCCAGCGATCGCACCAAACCAAAGCTAGTATCGTTTTTAGCAAGCCGGGAATTAAATTTTGGAGTTCATTATCCACAGCAGTATCATCTGAATCGGGTAGTTCTTCGGAAGATGGCAAACAATGCAGTGGATTGTAGTTTAACATGAGCGGTTTTGCCAAATTTGATTCTAGGTAGATTGTACGTAATCTATTGATGTGTAATGTGCGATCGCAGCACAAGAATGAAAAATCATTTTTAGCGTAGACATCGCCTTCTATCTCTATTCTCAGTATCAAAATACATATAAGTGTAAAATCTTTACATCAAATTCGTGGTTTTTCGGTACTGATTCTCAGAGTGTCTAACTGACAATAGCAAAAAAGGGCGGAACTTTGTTCAACTAGAACATTACCAGAAGTCGCAGAGTATGCAATTTCATGGTGAATTTGGTAGCTGGGCTGATTACCTATATCTACCAGGAGAAAAAGTCTTCTCTCAACCTTGACTCAGAAAACGTGGCATAGCTGGAAATTAGCTAATTTTCAACCCAATTTTTGAGTTGTACCTAAGTATCAAATATGTCACCACAGATCCATTCACGAGTTTTAATCAAAAACTTCCTAACGGTTTTTTTGCCATTATCAGCGTTAGTTGGGGTTGTTATTGGGACTATCTATTATCAACAGGTACAAACCGAGCAAGTTCTACTCAAAACAAATGAACTCCGTAAGGTAGATTTACAAACGAAAGTAATCAGCGGAGACTTTAACTCGGTTGTCTCAGATTTGATGGTTATCTCTAAACAAAACGAGCTAGAAAGAATTTTAGACGGAGTAGATGGGCAACAACAGGCACTTTCTCAAGAATTCTTATTATATTCTGGATATAAAAAACTTTACGACCAAATTCGCTTTTTAGATCGATCGGGTAAAGAAATTGTCAGAGTCAATTTTAACCAGGGTGAACCAGGAATTGTCCCCGAAGAAAAACTGCAAGTTCAAGCCAAGCGCTACTGGTTTAATGACACTTTGCGGCTAAACCAAGGACAAGTATTTGTCTCTCCCCTTGACCTTAACATCGAACGAGGTCAGGTTGAACAACCCTTGAAGCCAATGATCCGCTTTGGCACTCCCGTTTTCGATCGCCGTGGGCAGAAACGAGGTATTGTGGTGTTAAATTATTTCGGCGCAAAACTGCTGGAAAATTTTAATCAAGCTTTTGCTAACGCCTCTAGCCAGGGAATGCTACTGAATGCCGATGGCTACTGGTTAAAAGGAGGGAAGCCTGAAGATGAATGGGGATTTATGTTTCCCGACCGCAAAAAACGCACTTTTGGCAAAACTTTTCCTCAAGCATGGCAGCAAATTTCTCAACAAGAATCGGGACAATTCCAAACTGCTGAGGGAATGTTCACTTTTACCACAGTTTACCCACTTGTCGAAGGGCAAAAGTCTAGTACGGGAGCAGGACAAGCTTTTGCGCCAAGCCAAAATCAAATCGATCCTAAATCCTATCACTGGAAGATTGTCTCGCGGGTATCGCCAGAGACGTTGACGACCAAATCAAACCGATTTTTGAGTCAATTGCTACTGCTATATGCTGGGTTAGTAGGATTAATTGGCATTGGTTCTTGGCTACTAGCAAGAGCTAGTGTCAATCGTAATATGGCCCAGCTAGAGTTAAGGCAATCTGAAGTTGAATTGCGAAAGCTAGTTGAGCGAGAAAAAATTCTTAAAACTCGTCTATCTAGTCAAATTCGCAACTCACTGGATCTAAATACGATTTTGAGTACAGTAGTAGTTGAAGTTCGGCAACTGCTACAGATCGATCGATGCCAGTTTTTTTGGTGTCATCAAGAAGATGAATCTATTAGCTTGGAACTGAGTCAGCAAGCTTGCGCTCCCGATTTAACAGAACCTTTAGGCTGTTCTCCTATCCAGAATGTGGAAGCCATAAGTGAGGCTGTTATCCAAGGAAATTTGCTTTGCTTTGATGACATTGCAAGCGATTCGTGGCTTGATTTCAAGAGTCGGAATTTACTTGTGACATTGGGCTTTAAGTCTCTACTAACAGTTTCAGTTCAAACTCAGTCGGGTCACTTGGGTGTGATTGTCTGCGAACATAGTAGAGAGCTTCGCCCCTGGAGTGATGATGAGGTGGAAATTATTCGAGGCGTGGCTGACCAGTTAGCGATCGCTATTGACCAAGCCCAATTATATAATCAAAGCCGCGCTGCTACTGCTGCTGCCACTATTCAGGCAGAACAAATCAACCAAGTTCTACACAATCTCAAAGAAACCCAAGCCCAACTGATTCAGACCGAAAAAATGTCGAGTTTAGGTCAATTAGTGGCTGGAGTAGCTCACGAAATCAATAACCCAGTTAACTTTATCTACGGCAATTTGACCCATGTAAGTGAATATACACTGGGTTTGTTGGAACTAGTAGAACTTTATCAACAGTCTAATGCTCATTCAACACCTGAAGTACAAGCTCATATCGAAGCGATCGACCTTGACTTTATGGCTGAAGATTTACCTAAAATATTAATTTCCATGAAAATGGGAGCTAATCGTATTCGTGAAATAGTTCTCTCTTTGCGGAATTTTTCTCGACTTGACGAAGCAGATATGAAACCTGTCAATATTCATGAAGGTATTGATAGCACACTACTGATTTTACAAAATCGCTTCAAACAAACGTCTGGAAATGCCGGAATTGAAGTAGTTAAGGAATATGGTGATATTCCCTTAGTAGAATGCTATGCCGGACAATTAAATCAGGTATTTATGAATCTGATTGGTAATGCCATTGATGCCCTGGATAGTTATAACAATAAGCGAACTCTGGAGGAAATAGAAACTAAACCCAGCCAAATTGTAATTCGTACTCAGTTACGCAACTTGGATCGGATAACTGTAAAAATTGCAGATAATGGCCCTGGCATGACCGAAGCAGTTAAGCAACGATTATTTGACCCTTTCTTTACCACAAAAGCCGCAGGTAAAGGCACCGGATTAGGATTAGCAATTAGCGCTCAGATAGTCACAGAAAAACACAACGGAGCTATTTGGTGTATTTCCGAACCCGGACAGGGAGCAGAGTTTTGGGTTGAGATTCCGATTAATCAAAGTTCTAAACTAGCGACTGCAAGTACCGCGACTCTATCCAGAGTATGATGCTACTCTGGAAAAATGAAAAAGCGCTTTTCCAGATACCGTGAAAAGTCAGAGTTCGATGGCTTATTTTTTATTTCACCGAATCGAAAATTTGGAATTAATAACAAAAAGGGCAGGTACAAAACCCGCCCTCAAAGTAATCAATATTTAAACTAAACTAGCGATCGCAACTTAATTACCAATTTGAGGCGCACTCAAAGAAACCTTTAGTGCATCGTCTTTTTGCTGTGCTAATGTCGGCACGGAATCACGCAATCTTGCGGTCAATTGTACAGTTGTAGCGTCATACATCTGAGTCAGCAATTTTGGATAGAAACCAATACCAATAATTGGAATTAACAAACAGGCAATAATAAATACTTCACGGGGTTCGGCATCTATCAAAGCTTGATGAGAAACTAATTCCTCGTTCTCTTTACCGTAGAAAATTTCTCGCAACATTGACAGCAGATAAATCGGAGTTAAAATCACTCCCACTGCCATCAAGAACACCACGATAACTTTAAAGGTAGAGCTATAAGCATCGCTAGTAGCAAAGCCAACAAATACCATCAATTCTGCCACAAAACCGCTCATCCCTGGCAATGCCAAAGAAGCCATTGAACAGGTGGTGAACATGGCGAAAATCTTCGGCATTCTCTTGGCAACACCGCCCATTTCATCCAACATTAGGGTGTGGGTGCGATCGTAAGTTGCGCCAACCAGGAAGAACAAACTCGCCCCAATTAACCCGTGAGAAACCATTTGCAATACTGCCCCACTCAATCCCAAATCGGTGAAGGAGGCAATACCAATCATCACAAAGCCCATGTGAGAAATTGAGGAATAGGCAATTTTTCGCTTCAGGTTCCGCTGGGCAAAGGATGTCAAGGCAGCGTAGATGATATTAACTACCCCCAAAACCACGAACACGGGTGCAAAATAAGCGTGGGCATCGGGGAGCATTTGGGCATTCATCCGAATTAAGGCGTAACCGCCCATTTTCAGGAGAATACCTGCCAATAACATGTGTACGGGGGCTGTAGCTTCACCGTGGGCATCAGGTAGCCAAGTGTGCAAGGGAATAATCGGCAACTTGACGGCGTAGGCAATCAGGAAGCCAGCATAGACGGCAAGTTGGAAATTGAGGGCAAAGTCTTTTAAGGCGAGCGATCGCATGTCAAATGTCACCGTATCGCCGTAAAATCCCATTGTCAGGGCAGACAGCAAAATAAACAGCGATCCGCCGGCGGTGTATAAAATAAATTTGGTCGCTGCATATTGCCGCCTTTTGCCTCCCCAAATCGACAGCAGAAAGTATATCGGTACTAGTTCCAGTTCCCACACCAGGAAAAATAACAGCATATCCTGGACGGCGAACACGGCAATCTGACCGCCATACATCGCCAACATCAAGAAGTAAAATAGCTTCGGCTTGAAGGTGACAGGCCAAGCTGCTAATATCGCCAGCGTGGTAATGAATCCAGTCAAAATAATTAGGGGCATGGATAAGCCATCTGCCCCTACTGACCAATTCAAATCTAGTTGGGGTACCCAGGCGTAACTCTCGACCAACTGCAAATCTGGATTGGAGAAATCATACCCAGTATAAAAAGCATAAACAATTAGTGCAAAATCTATCAGCCCTACGATGAGGGAGTACCAGCGCACTGTTTTGCCTTCTTTATCTGGAATGATGGGAATCAGTAGTGAAGCGGCTATCGGCAACAGAATAATCGTCGTCAGCCACGGAAAATTAGCTGTATTCATCACAATTCGTCTGCTATCAAAATCATGTTTGGCAAAAAGTCACTAGTTATTAAGTAACAGCTTTTTTAGGATTTCGTCTTCCTCGTTAGGTTGATTTAATTAAATTGGCAATCCCCTATTTTTCCTCTTGGGAGTCTTTTTTGACACTTGGGGGTGCAGAATGTGGGTTTTGATACTCTCAGTCAAGACAAAAATTTACCCTAAAAAAGCCGGTAAAATTATAGTTTAGGGGTGCGATGTCTACGACAAGCCGTTTTGCGTCTACGCATAGCCTAACCCATCGCTAAAAATACACGATGCTGTATGCGTGGTTCTTGAAAAAAGCGATTTGGTGCAAAAATGCATGCATCAAAGAGGAAATAACCATAATGATAATGGCACAAATTAAAAGTCAAATTTGTTATGTCACTAACGTAGATGGAGAAACAACAGATGTACTCGTCCCTATAGAACTTTGGCAACAGCTTATAAGTTCCATAAATTCTGATAACGTCAGTGGTTTAGCTTGGATTGATGAACAAGAGCCAAAAGCACAAATATTAGCCGATTTGCAAGAGTCTGTGCGACAAGCAGCAGTAGGACAAACTTTCCCAGTTTCTAAGCTTTGGGATGATATCAAAGCCTAAATTTATGGCATAAATCCGGTTTACACCTTCCTTTAAATTAATTTAAAGTTTCTTCAAGAAGACGAAACCAAGCGAATCTCTACAAAAGGAGTTGATACCTGACCTATCCAGAAACTTTCTTCTGACTTAGTATCTGTATTGATGGAGCTATATCTTGTTACAACTTCCATTGTGTTTATGTACGTAAATCGAACATAATATGTCCCTAGCCTAAGAGGTTCAGAAATCCAGTGGAAGCCATTTGAAGCAAATATACTAAGTCCAAACTGGTTATCTTTAAGCCTAAAAATAGTAATGTCTTGAAAGAAAGTGAGAGATTCTCCTGGCATGGCTAAGGGAAAATCAGAGTCTAATGTCCCTTCAGGTCTAATGCAGTAGCCATTCCACAAAATTTGTCTATCCGCTTCTACAAGCTCTGGAATCAAGATGTCGCCGAAGTTAAAGCGAAGTGGAATTGACTTGTTATTAACAATCCGAAGACCAATTTGGTTGAACACATAAGGATAAGGATGTTGCGGATGTTGCCGTCCTATTATTAATAGAGATTTAAATATGTGTAGAAGCTTACACAGCAAGTTTTTTTTTGGTACGAGCAAAACCAATTCCGGGACAATAGTCTCAAAGCCGATACCATCGACAACTAAAGTACTACAATCAGGTTCATTATGTTGAACTAAATGAAAATTTACAACCTGTGTTGCTAATTGCCCTAATCTTATTTCTTCTTGACTCTTAGCTAACTTCAAGCCATCTGTAGTTTGATGCTCACTTTTATATATGAATCGAAGCTTATATCTTGCGGGCTGAAGTGAAGTAAAAGACCAAAATTTGCTAGGTAGATTAGGACTTTGGAAGACTTCTGGGACAGCAGAAATCTGAAAAATAAGCAAGTTATTTTGCCAATAAAGATTTCCAGTTAGCGAAAATGATTTTGAATCTATAGGAGGGACTAATAAATAAGAAATTTCTCCAGGACTACTATGCTGAACTTGGCTAGTTAAGTTATTTCTTAATTCAGCTACTATATTCTTCCATCTTCGGAAAATAGATATGTTTGGTTGAATACTTGGAAGCGAATGATCGGTTATTAATTGCCTCTGTATTTCCTGACCCTGCGATGTCACGAGAACTGGTGTAAATACTTCATATAAATTTAGGTGAAAATCCTGTAAACTTTTGTTAGTGATACAAATACCAAACTGCACAAAGGTGTTTGTATTCTTTTCGGGAATAGGCAAGACTATAAGGTTAGGATTGGAGATTTTTATATATACGTCACCGTTTTCAATGATATTACTATCATTCATTTGCTTCAAAAAACGGAATGTGGGTTATATAGCTTGTATTAAAAAATCTTGTCATCTTTTCAGACTCAATTCTCAATTCTTCTCTGCGACTCCGGGCCTCTGCGTGAGATAAAAAATGATGTAGGGGCGGACATTTGCCCACCCCTATTAAAATCAGGTAACACCAAAGACAATCACTAGGCCCAAAACCGCCCCAAACACAATCAAGGCATAGAATTGAGCGCGACCGTTTTCTAGGTACTTCAGACCTTCACCACTAACAAGGGTAAAAAAGCCTGTGAGGTTAACAGCACCATCGACAACGCGGAAGTCAACTTCCATAACTTGTCTGGCTACGCGACGCAAGCCGAGAACAAAAAACCGATGGTAAATGTCATCAAAGTACCACTTGTTGAGAGATAACTCGTAAAGTGGTTGGATTTTAGCAGCGATCGCAGCCGGATCAATTTTACGGCCCAAATACATCAGCGAAGCTAAGGTAATTGCTACCAAAGAAATTCCCACTGAGGCACCTGCCATGATGTAGAATTCCGTCGGATTGAACTCGGAAGCCTTTTCTATAACTTCGGAGAGAGTTTCGCTAGGAGGAAAGATAAACTCTTCAAAATAATTGGCGTAAGGAGTTCCCACCAAACCAATCAAAATCGAAGGCACAGCCAACAGTGCCAACGGCAGCGTCATTGTCCACGGCGATTCGTGGGGGGAGTCGCTGTGATGCCCGTGGGAGTCATGGGAATCATGATGCTGACTAGTTGCCGCCAATTCTCCTTTCTTCATCGCCCCAGGCCCAAAATTCGGGACTGGTTCTTCTGACTCTAATTCCAAGACAATTGTGGCCGCAGCTTTCTTAAGTTTTTCCTTGATTTTCTCGTCAGTACCCCGGAATTTGCCTTCAAATGTCGAGAAATACATTCTAAACATATAAAAAGCAGTAATCCCAGCAGTTAGCCAGCCGATAAACCAGAGGAGTGGGTTAGCCTCAAAAGCCTTCCCTAAAATTTCATCTTTTGACCAAAAACCAGCAAAGGGTGGGATACCAGAAATTGCCAAGCAACCAATCAAAAAGGTAGTTGCTGTGATCGGCATATACTTCCGCAGTCCACCCATCAAGCGCATATCTTGCGCTAGGGCGGGGTCGTGTCCAACGACACCCTCCATACCATGAATAACTGAACCTGAACCCAAGAACAGCATCGCTTTAAAATAGGCATGGGTCATCAGGTGGAATAGTCCCGCACTATAGGAACCTATTCCCATTGCCATCACCATGTAACCGAGTTGGGAAATGGTGGAGTAAGCCAAGCCCTTTTTGATGTCGTTTTGGGTAATGGCAATAGTTGCCCCCAAAAACGCCGTAAACGCCCCAGTAAAGGCAATGACATTCATTGCGGCTGGAACGTCTTCAAATACGGGGTACATCCGGGCAATCAGGAAAACACCAGCCGCCACCATTGTTGCCGCGTGAATCAAGGCAGAAATGGGGGTGGGGCCTTCCATCGCATCTGGTAGCCAGACGTGGAGGGGAAATTGTGCTGATTTTGCAACTGGGCCTAAGAAAACTAAAATCGCAAACAGGACAGCGAGAAAATTGCTGATACTACCTGATTCGACGAGTTGGGCAAGGCGATCGCCCATGATATTAAAATCAAAGCTTCCTGTTGCCCAGAACAGCCCCAAAATGCCGAGTAACAAACCAAAGTCGCCCACGCGGTTGGTCACAAACGCTTTTTGAGCGGCATCGGCTGCTGACTTGCGATCGAACCAAAAGCCGACTAGCAAGTAGGAACACATCCCGACCAGTTCCCAGAATATGTAAACTTGTACTAGGTTGGGGCTGACCACCAGACCTAACATTGAAGAGCCAAACAAACTGAGATAGGCGTAAAACCTCACGTAACTGGGATCGTGAGCCATGTAGCCATCGGTGTAAACCATAACTAAACAGGCTACCGTTGTGACAATCACCAGCATTAGGGCTGTCAGGTGGTCAATAGTGTAGCCCATGCTCAGGTGAAAATTACCTGCTGCTGCCCATTCCAAGGTGCGGGTATAAGACGGATGTCCTTGGATTTGACTCCAGAGCAAGGCAAAGGACAGCACCATAGCTGCTGCCATCATGGAGATAATCACCACAGCATTAAGCTGGCGGAGGCGGTTTGTCACCTGATTCAACGAGATTAACCCTAGACCGACCAGCATTGCCCCAAGAAGAGGGAACACCGGAATCAGCCAGGCATACTGATAGATTACTTCCATCACTGACGCCTACTTTTAAAATTCTTGATTAGCGTGTCGAAACTGTTAATAATTGTGACTACACCCTTTAGGATAAAATAACCCACCCAAGACTGATTGGGTGGGGTATTAAGCATGGTTTTAGATTTGGTCATTAGTTATTTTTCCAATGTCCAATGCCCCTACACCCAATATGTATCAGGCCGATCGGCATTCTAAGTCCACTGTTTTTGAACTTTTGTAGATTTTGGGGTAATTGCTGTAGCTCGCTTTAATCTCTTCTAAAGCTAGACGTAAATCTTCCCTGCCGCGAAAGCATTCCAAGCGATGGCGAATAGTGCCATTTTCAATCAATAGTAAAGTGGGTAGTGATTTTAGCCTATAGGTAGTAGACAATTTAAAATTTTGATCGGCGTTAACCCCGACTAATTTAATTTCATCGCCGCACTGGGACTGAAATTGCAACAACAGCGGGTGAATAACTCGACACAAGCCACACCAAGGTGCTTCAAAGTTAACTAAAACAGGAATAGGAGATTCTAAAACTTCTTGAGTAAATGTCTGCTCACTAACCGACAACACCATGACGCCTCTTGGATTATAAGGTTTTTATATCAAACTAGCTATCAATACTGAATTGAGTAGTGCTGAGTTCCGAGTTCTGGTTGCTGAGTAGAAGTCCATATCAAAAAGTTAGGGGATTGAATGAAGAACTCGTTTCTTTTTCTTTTAGAGTAAAGCGGAGATTAGGACTACTTTCCAAGCAATGAATACGAAGTTACTTGCTTTTACTCAAAACTCAGGACTCAGCACTGCTTCAGTGGAGGATTGGCAAGTTACTAACTGCCGATAGATGCTTTCAGGACAGAAATTTCAGGACACAGAATTATTGGCAAAAATTGAGCGCGTTAATGTGTCTCTGACAAAAAAGCGACCCTAGAAGTCGCGTTGGCTTTTTTGGATGTTAAACTCCTGATTGCCGTGACTGCCTGGGGATTTGATTGAATCTGCCACTTTCTTTCAAAGAAAGGCAACTGACCAACGACTACCAATAATAAAATCTCAAGCTGACTGAACGCACCCCCACTGTTAGATGTTTGAATTTATCCTACATTGATTTGGAGCAATTGATAAGCTCGATCGGCTGAAATTTCCATATGTTTCGGATTTTCTGCTGACACTGGGGATCGTCTAAAGTTACCATCCTATACTACTAGTTGCTTCTAATAACAGAGGGTGTGACCACCAAAGTAAAGCTATAAAAATGCCAACTCCCAAATAGGCAGGGCGGAGAAATTCCTGCCATTTGAGAGATTGACGGCCGTCAAGAATTGCTTTAAAGGGAATAATTGAAGTTCGCTGTTTGGCAATTTCAAAGGCTTCTCCATAGCGATCGCTCAGGCGGCGATCTCCGTGCCAAACGCCAAACAAGTGATGCAATATCAATCCAATGGAAGTCACAAGGGTAAAGGTAGTACCCAGCCAGAGAGTGTGGGCAACACACCAAATTATTTGTCCTACCATCTGGGGATGACGGGTAATCCGAATAATTCCTGTTTCGTAGAGATGAACTTGGGGCTTTTGAATAGCAGCAATTTCTAGTAGATTGAAGGTAGCAGGATATAAAAACAAAAACGAGATTGCTGATAGCAGCCAAACAAATTCTCGCACTCCTGGCACCCCTTGTACCTGCCAAATTTGCAAACCATCATAACGGTGCCCAAAAAAGTAAATAATTAATATCACAGCCAACGGTAGGCTGACTAATGCAAAGAGAATGCGATAAAACCTTGGGCCAATATATTTTTCTGCCCAAGGGCGTAAAGCAGCGCCTCCACTGTGAGCGATCGCAAAAACTATTTGTAACCCCAGTATGACAAAATGACTGGGTGTCAACCAAGAAATCAGCAGCATATACACAGGTGAAGTAATTTAAAGAAAACTGAATTCAGTACAACCAATACCACAAAGTATTCAAAAGGGGACTTTAGTCAAGATGTTGTGCTACTGTCTTTTTCGAGTCAAGCCTTCAAGTTTAATATGCAACAAATCATATCTGGCTGATTGCTGCCAAACCGGATTTATTACGTGCATTTGCTCCTTTAAAAGTTTGTGGGTTGAGCCTTATGTCTGACCTTCCTTTCACTTTAGATCAGTTACGTATCCTGAAAGCGATCGCTCAAGAAGGAAGCTTCAAGCGTGCCGCTGATAGTCTTTACGTCTCCCAACCTGCCGTCAGTTTGCAAGTCCAAAATCTCGAACGGCAACTCGATGTCCCCTTATTCGATCGTGGAGGACGACGCGCCCAATTAACTGAAGCTGGGCATCTACTCTTAAATTACGGTGAAAAAATCCTCAGTCTCTGTCAGGAAACTTGCCGCGCCATTGAAGATTTACAAAATCTCCAAGGTGGTACTTTGATTGTCGGTGCTTCTCAAACCACTGGCACTTATCTTTTGCCCAGAATGATCGGTATGTTTCGACAAAAATATCCAGATGTGGCAGTGCAATTACACGTCCACTCAACTAGGCGAACTGCTTGGAGTGTCGCTAACGGACAAGTCGATCTGGCAATTATCGGTGGTGAAATTCCTGGTGAACTGTCAGAATCTTTAGAAGTTATTCCTTACGCTGAGGACGAGCTAGCACTAATTTTACCTGTGTTTCATCCTTTTACCAAACTTGAAAAAATCCAGAAAGAAGACCTATATAAATTACAATTTATTGCTTTAGATTCCCAATCTACTATCCGCAAAGTCATTGACCAAGTGCTAGCACGCTGTGAAATCGATACCAGACGTTTTAAAGTTGAAATGGAATTAAATTCCATTGAAGCGATTAAAAATGCTGTGCAATCTGGTCTAGGGGCTGCCTTTGTTTCAACTAGTGCGATCGCTAAAGAGTTACAAATGGGCGTTTTGCACCGTACTCCCATTGAAGGCGTTGTCGTCAAACGGACGCTGTGGCTGATTTGTAATCCCAATCGCTATAGATCCAAGGCCGCAGAAGCCTTTAGTCAAGAAATTTTGCCCCAGTTTGCTAACCCAGGATGGAATCAAGATGTGTTAAAATTAGCACAAAAAAGTCTAGTGTTAACTACATTGGAGGTAGCAACACCCACCTCATTAGGTGAAGACTAAAATCTAGTAATTAGTCCTTTGTCATTTGTCCTTTGTCCTTTGTTCTTTGTAAATACGAATGACCTTTCGGGTGACGCTCGTGCCTCGCTAGCGCTGCGAAGACAGCCAGTAGCTCATGGGAAAACTCTCCATGTACCCGTCGCTGGCTCACCAATGACCAATGACCAATGACCAATGACCAATGACCAATGACCAATGACTAATGACTAATCACGAAAATGGAAGTTTACTGCACTCGTTTGCGTTGTCCACGCCCACAAAACTATTTTGCCGATTTAGATGATGTTACGACACTGAAAACAACCCAGCAAAAGTATTGCACTACCTGTGGTATGCCATTGATGCTAGATGGTCGATACGTGCCAACTAAACTGCTGGGAAGAGGCGGGTTTGGAGCCGCATTTTTGGCACGCGATCGCCGAATACCAGGAATGCGTCAATGCGTGGTTAAGCAGTTTCAACCATCGGGGAATTTAACTTTAACTCAACTGCAACAAGCGCAGTTAATGTTTGAAAGAGAAGCAGAAGTTTTAGCACAACTTGGTAACGATCACGAGCAAATACCTGATTTATTCGCCTTCTTTCCAGTGATAGTTAATAGTTTGCAACCAGGACAGCAAGACCAATTTTTTTACTTAGTACAAGAATACATTGATGGGCAAAACTTAGAGGAAGAATTAGTTCAACAAGGCAAATTTTCTGAACAGCAAGTGTTGGAGGTGCTGCAAGAAATTCTGAAGGTACTAAAGTTTGTCCATCATAGAGGCATTATCCACAGAGATATTAAACCTTCTAACATCATGCGCCGTCGTGATGGTAGACTTTTTTTACTAGATTTTGGTGCAGTTAAGCAAGTAACAAATGTTGCACTGGGTTCTGCCGCTTCTTCCACAGGAATTTATTCGATGGGATTTGCACCGCCTGAACAGATGGCTGGGGGTCAAGTATTCCCATCTACAGATTTATACGCATTAGCTGTAACTCTTATTACCTTGTTGACAAATCAGGAAGCAGTTAAACTATTTGATGCCTATAGCAACCAGTGGAAATGGCGATCGCAAGTGACTGTCAGCCCTCGCCTTACTGATATATTAGACAAAATGCTGCTACCTGCTGCTAATCAGCGCTTCCAGTCAGCCCAGGAGGTTATAGATGCACTTAACTCACAGCCTCTAACCCCTATACAACTTAATTCACCCTCTGTAACACTTCCGCCACAACCGTCAAAAGGTTCTAATCCCGTCGTTCCCCGCCGTCCGCCAACTCAACCAACATTTTCTACATTGGAATTATTGGGCGGGGCGGCATTTAGTGGATTTGAGGGTGCATTGATCGCGATCGCTCTCTTCGGTCTAGTAAAATCATCAATAGTTACTTTGATTACTTCTGCCCTGATTTTAGGTATACTAATTTTTGCCCAAACCAGGCGGTGGATTGAAAAGTTCGATTTATTAATTATTCCCACAATTACTTTTGCAATTATTTTTTTTGTCCCCTTTTTACGGGGAGGTCTTGACCTTCCGTCAGTGGTGATTTTAGCAGTGGGAGCAGGCTTAATAGCTGTTTCCTTAACAGCTGTATTTCGACTTATTTATAAATTATTATCTCTTTTACTTTAAAAAACTTCTGGTGCTAACAGCTACATAAATGTCTCAGAAAAACGAAATATTTAGTCTTTTTTTAGGCGTTGTCATCACTAAACAGAATTTTGTTGCAAATGTTTAGTTGTGTTGGCACTACCACAGAAGCAGTACGAAAAGTATCACCTGATACTGGCACCATTTAAAGAATAAACATTTTTACTTTATTTAAACTTGTTCATGTCACAAAAAAATGAAACCACAATTTTAGCTTTGGCCCTGCTGCTGACAGCTGGCATTGTTGGCGGTGGGTTTTGGTGGTTTAGTAACAATGGAGCCAAAATTGGTAATAACATTCTTCCAAATCAACAACCAGGCAACAATTCATCCTTGCAAGACCGCATTAGTTTTGGGGAAAAATCTTTTACTTTGGGTGACATTTCTGCTGCGAAAAAAGAAGGAGTACAGGCGATCGCAGCTAAAAGTTATGATAAAGCGATCGCCAATTTCACAGCTGCTCTAAAACTCAATCGAAACGATCCAGAAACGTTAATTTTTCTTAACAATGCCCGAATCGCTTCTTCCAAGAGCTATACCATCGTTGCTTCTGTACCATTCGGCACTGACCCCAATGTTGCTTTAGAAATTTTACGCGGGATAGCCCAAGCCCAAAATCAAGTCAATAGCTCAGGAGGAATTAAGGGAGTACCGTTGAGGGTAGGGATAGCTAATGACGACGACAATCCAGAAATATCCAAGCAAATCGCTTCTACCCTAGTTAGCAATTCTGAAGTATTGGGTGTAGTTGGGCCGAATACTAGCGATTCCACCTTAGCCGCAGGTACTATCTATACTTCTGGACAACTTGTAGCCATATCTCCCACTAGTACATCTGTCAAAATTTCTAACTTTAGCCGCTACGTTTTTCGGACAGTTCCCAGTGATTTTATGGCTGCAAGAACTTTAGCCAACTATATGGTGAGAACCTTGCAGAAAAAAAATGCAGTGGTTTTCTTTAATTCTCAGAGTAACTATAGCCAGTCTTTAAAGTCTGAGTTTGTTTCATCCGTTTCTTTAGAGGGTGGACAAGTAGCCAGCGAATTTGACTTATCCAAGGCGGATTTTAGTGCGGCTAAAAGTATAGAACAAGCAACTAAACAAGGTGCAGAAGTTTTGATGTTGGCTGCTAACGCTGAAACTCTCGATAAAGCGCTGCAAGTAATTCAGATTAATCAGAAAAAGTTAACTTTGTTGGCGGGAGATGATGTTTACACCGCTAAAACTTTGGAAATTGGCAGAGAACAAGCTGTGGGGATGGTATTGGCAGTTCCTTGGCATATTGATAGCAATCCGAAGTCAGATTTTCCCCAGAAATCGCGGCAATTATGGGGCGCTGATGTGAGTTGGCGAAGCGCCCTCAGTTATGATGCCACTGTCGCTCTAATTGCGGCATTAGAACGCAATCCCACGCGAGATGGAGTCCAACAAGCACTCTTGTCATCTGACTTTTCTGCCACTGGTGCTTCTGGTACAATTCGGTTTTTAGCATCAGGCGATCGCAATGCCTCAGTGCAACTTGTAAAAATTGTTCCTGGTTCTCGCTCTCGCACTGGTTATGACTTTGAACCAGTGCGTTAATCAGCAATAAAAAATTAAAAATTAACCAATAGTTAACCTGGAAAAACCCTGAAGATGAGAAATTGAGCTTTACGGGGAAATTTCTTAGTATCAACTAATAACTTATCCTCACTAACACTCAAGTCTTGAGAAAAGAAACGATTAATCCCAGGAAAATTTATTATACCTTGGCATCTCTTGTAGTCAGAAGTGAGGATTTGTCAGCAGTTTTAATAAAACACCCGTCCTCCAAATACAATCTCAAGTAGCAAGCACTTGTCAAGTCAAGCACTTATATTGAATGGATGCGCGGGTAATTATACTATGTCCCAAAAAAATGAAACAACTATTCTTGTATTATCCATCCTCATCACCGTCGGGCTAATAGCTGGCGGTTTTTGGTGGTTTACTAGAAAATCTGGTGTCAATCTAAATACAATTAATTCTGGTAACACCAAAACGCCCCAAACCAAATCGGAACAACCTAGTGGCAATACTTTCACTTCAGTAAAGGATGTTCCTACAGGATTATTCAATTACGGAGGCAGTACATCTTGGGCACCGATTCGACTAGTAGTCGATCCGGCAATTCAAGCCGCGCGGCCAGAGTTACGGCTGCGCTATGTAGAACCCAGCAATGCATCGCCTGGTTCTGGTACTGGCATTCAGTCCTTGATAGACGGTCAACTAGCCTTTGCCCAATCTTCCCGACCAGTTCTAGATCCGGAATTAAGCCGTGCCCAGCAGCGTGGGTTCAGTTTGAAACAAATTCCTGTGGCAATTGATGGTTTAGCGGTTGCAGTTAACCCAAACCTGAATATCCCAGGACTAACGGTAGAACAATTAAAGTCAATTTACACAGGCAAAATCAATAATTGGAGCCAGGTGGGCGGCCCCAATATCCCAATTAAGCCCTATTCTCGCCGTATTGCTGATGGCGGTACTGTCGAACTTTTTGTCCAAGACATCTTGGGTGGTCAAGCTTTCAGCTCCAATGTAGAATTTATCTCCACAACCACCCAAGCCTTGCAAAAATTGGCTGATAGTCCTGGTAGCATCTACTACGCTTCTGCCCCAGAGGTGATTCCTCAATGCTCAATCAAGTCCTTGCCGTTGGGGCGCACGCAAGGGCAATACATTGCTCCATACCAAGAACCTTCTGTCCTCCCGTCTGAATGTCCTGGTAAACGGAACAAATTGAACATTGATGCTTTTCAATCAGGAAAATACCCGATTACCCGCAATCTGTTTGTGGTGGTCAAACAGAATGGTCAGACTGAGCAGCAAGCAGGTGTCGCTTACGCCAACTTACTGTTGACAGAGCAGGGACAGCAACTGATTACCCAAGCCGGATTTGTCAAAATTCGCTGACAAGAGCGAATCGCACTCAAGACAGAGTGGCGGAAATCGCCGCTCTGAACTGTACCTTAACCAGCTCTATTAATCGATTCTGCTGGCAAGCAAATGAGATTATCCCCTTGAGTCAAGATTAAACCACGTTGACGCAGCTTACCCATCAAGCGGGTAACGGTGACACGAGTCGAACCAATCGCGCTACCAATTTGGGCATGAGTGAGGGGAAAGGGCAGACAATAACCGCGAATCACATCAGGATCGGTGTCGCTCATTGCTGGCTCTCCATATTCCTCAATTAACAATGTGAGAAATCCTAAGAGTCGGTCAATTGTGCGGCGTTGTCCCAAGGCACTCAGCCACAGCAGCTTACGCTGGTGCTGATACCTAAAGGCATCCATAACTTCGCGACGGAAGTGAGGCCAATTGTCTAAATCATGCCAGTACATCCACAGCACCGCAGTTTGATCGACATGGGCGTAAGCCTGGAGTGTGAATGGTGACTGAGCAACAATTTCAAATGGCTGTCCCGCTCCCACAAAACCCAAGAACGCTTCTTCTGGGGTTCTGTTGATTCGTCGAGACGTTAGCTGACTGGCAGTAGCACTAACTTGGGCGGTTCCTACCATGCGGATCGCACCCCTTTGCACCAAATACAGCAATCCAGGCCGGGCTGGAATGCGCTCATCTTTGCTAAAGGTGCGGCAACGATAGTGTTCTTGAGCCCAGTCAAGAATGCGTTGCCAAGTCAAAAAAGGCCGTGATGCCTCAGAAAAGGAGGATGGAGATTGCATAGGTAACAAAGAGCGTTCGGCTGAAGACAAAGACGTAAATAAAAGGGTGCAAGGAGTGTCTTTGTGTTGACGAGGCAGGCTTAACGCCTAACAGCGCCAGCCAATCCAAAGAATAGAAAGCAAATTACTCTCTACTATTTGTTATACTTCCTACTGTACAATGGTGGTAGTAAAGTTTACTTACTATTCATCGATTATTCATCAAATTTTATCCTCTTCTCATTTTTCTTCATCTAAATTAAATTTATACCGCAAGGTAGATGACATAAATGTAGCAAATATATCTTACATGACTATTTAAATAATATTACGTGCATCATAAATTACCAGTTAGCAAATATACGTCAATCAAACAGCTATTATATAGTTACCTACTAAAATCGATAAGCATTGATACTTATAAAACAGAAAGTAAATACATAAAAGACGAAAAAATTCCTCTACATAAAGGTAGAGATGACAATAGAGTTTTCTATACCTCAAGTGTGTCTCTGCGACTATCAAAATCTCAGAATCGAAAAGCGATGGAGCTTGCCAGTGCGATCGCTTCAGATTTATCAGGGATTGGTGAGGACGTTTTTAGCATTCAAATAGTTCCCCCTGGTTGGATAAATTTTGAATTAACTAACTCAGCCTTAGCGACTTGGTTACATAGTCTCGTAGTCGGGAGTTCTTGGGGAGCAGGTGAGCAGGGGAGCAGGGGAGCAGAGGAGGCAATTAATGCTCAATGCCCAATGCCCAATTTGTTTACTGTTCAATATGCTCATGCACGCTGCTGTTCGCTAGTGCTGCTGGCTCATCGAGAGGGGTTGATTAAACTTAGAGAACCGATTCCAAATACTAGTCCAGCTTTTTGGGATGTTATTTTTCCTAACCCTCTACCTTGGCTTAATTGCGACGGAACACTACAACTCAATCACTCAGATGAGCGTCGTCTAATTGGCGAATTAATACAAGTGGTAGACAACATAGAGTGCCCTGATGTTAGCAGTTCGGTGAAATGGGAAAAAGTAGCGCTGAATTTGAGCCAAGCTTTTGAAAAGTTTTGGTCTAATTGTCGGATTTGGGGTGAGATCAAAATTACGTCACCAGAACTGGCCCAAGCTAGACTCGGATTGCTCATGGCTACTCAATCAGTATTAAGATTTGTTCTAGAGGAAAATCTGGGGGTTTTTGCGCCTTTGGAGTTATAAATCGGTAATGTCGCTTAGGTAAAAATAAAAACTTTTTATATAGCTATTGACTCAATGCACCACCTCGGATACATTAGCTGTTGTGTGAGGAGCGAACCAGCAGGGGCACCGAGACGAAACACGGCCAGTCGTCGGTGTCCTTTCTGATTTGTATGGGTTAGATTTGAAAAAATGCCTGCACTACAGCAAAAACTTTTCAATTGCTACTGCTGCCCCATGTTCCTCTACGCTAGGAGCTACCCAATTAGCGATCGCTTGCACTCCTGCTGGTGCGTTGCCCATAGCTACACCAAGTCCGGCATACTCCAGCATTTCCACATCATTGAAGTTATCACCAATCGCCATAACGTTGGCTAATTGTAATCCCAGCAATTCTTCGGCTAGGTAACGTATAGCAGTTCCCTTATTTACAGAGGCGTTAGTTGCTTCAAAAAAGGTAGCAACAGAGGTTGTCATATAAAGTTCAGCAGGTGTGTATTGACGGCGCAAATTTCCTAATAGCTTGTCGATTACGTCAGTGTCATCAGATAAAGCAAGAATTTTTGTCGGTTCATTCGTTAAGGCTTGACGCAAATCACCTACAGGAATCGCAATAATACCAGAACGTTCTGCATAAATTTTGGTTTCTCTGGTTAACTCACGGACGTATAGCTGGTCGTTGATGTAAAAGTGAACAGATAGAAGCGATCGCAACTCAGGCTTTTCAAAATAGTCGAGTAACTGGTGGGCGATTTCTCTAGAAACAACCCAATGACGATGAATTTTTTGGGTGTTCGGGTCTTGAATCCAGGCTCCTTGATAGGCCATTAATGGTAGGGTAGAGCCAATATCTTGGTGGAAGCGCAAGGCTGAACGATACATTCGACCTGTGGCGATCGCTACTTGAATTCCTCGTGCTTGCGCTGCAAATATTGCTTGCTTTACAGGTTCGCTGATAGTGTTAGAGTGTCCAGCGATCGTGCCATCTATATCCAAAACTAGTAGTTTAATGTCTTTTGCAGCAGCCTGATTGTCAGTAGATGCTTTCTGCATGATTTCCTATATTTTAAGTTCCAATAAGAGGTTAACAGGCTCTAGCGATTAGTAGGGAGTAGTAGAAAAAATTGGCATATCTAGTCAATCCAATTTACTTACTACAATATCTAAGCTAGTAATGAAAAGTTTGTCGTAAGCACAAAGCGTGCTTAGAAAGTTAAGGACTAAAGTCCTTACTACGAACTTGTTTACCCATCAATTTAAACTTCACAGACTAGTACCGTGAGGATATAAGCGCAATAAAAAAACCCGATTTTTTCGAGAATCGGGTTTTTTCATTATTTAAATTAGAGAGCTTGTTTGATAGATAAGATGGAAAAAACTTACCTATTCAAGAAAGCCTATTAATTAAACATTTTGATCCAGCTTTTTTTGCGTTGTGACAACAAACAAAGCCCAGCAACTAAACCAATTCCCAGTGTGGCAGAAGACTCAGGTACTGCTTTCACCTCATCGTAGTCATAAGTTACTTTGATACCTGCTTTGGCATAAGTATCAATATAGGATCTCATGTTGCCCGAACCTGTAACTACTGAGTTGGCTAAAGCTGAGAACAAGAAGTCTATGTCGCCATTACCGATGAAAGACTGCAAGAATTGGGTATTGGTGAAAGACTGAGTAGCAGATTGTGTGGCAGTTAAATTAGAAATAGTCTTTCCAGAGGTGCCACTATAATCAGTGATGCCGTCATATTTAGCAGCTTGATAACTCGATATATCTTGTGGATTGAGCGCAAATAGAGACTGATTATTTAGTTTTAAACTGAGTTGACTAGCAAGATTTACTGTCACCTGAGTCGCGGTTGGACTCCTGTTTTCAAAACCTGCATTTCCAAGTAAGTCGCCAGTAAAACTTATCGTTATACCCTTGAGTGTACCCAAAGATGAGTCAAATTTTTGGACGCTCAGAGGTGCATCAATGATGTTTGTGAAATCGTAATTAGTGGAACTATTGTAGGAGAGAGAAGCTGCATTAGCTGCTCCAGATGTTGCAACAATTCCTGCCAAGGTTGTAGCAGCAGCTAGAGTGTTGAATAGTTTTGTTGTCATGGATAAAAGATGCCTTTCTGAAAAGAATGATTACGGAATTACTAACCTATTTCTAACTCTGAAACTTTGCTTGTAGTCTTGATAAATACACGTAATTTTATGTAAAGTTATTATGTTTAAATTTATTTGAAAAATAGACTTTTTCAACGGTATATATAAAGTTTTGTTAAGGTAAAGTGATTTTGATAGTGGTAATCTGATGTCGAAATATTAAGCTAGTTTTTCTTCGTTCCTAAGATGTAAGCTAGGTCAACCTAATTAAACATAAAAGGCTCAGGAGATAGATCCTTGACTTTTGGCGATCGCTTAGGGATCTAGTTACTATCTGGTTACTATGCTTATACTCACGTACTTAATTAGGCTGGTATACCTGCCAAGAGTTGGTTCTACTTGGCTTCCGTACTAAAGCTGTAAATACGTAGACGTTAAATTGTATAAAAAGCACAAAAAGCTCATTAGTACCAGAGGTAAATGAGCAATCGAAACAGAGAACAGTTTTGTAGCCGAGTCAGGAGGATGTCTTCCTAGCTTAGGCATCTACTTATTAATGCCAACTGACGTTGTACATCAATAAAACCTCTTCACATATTCGGACACCCTGGCATATTATCTCCAAGCAGCAACCGTGCCAGACTGGGTAAAGCTTCACCATAGGTGGGATGGATGTGAACCGATCGCTCTAACAACTGCCAGGTTGCTCCTGCTTCTATCAGGGATAAAAAAACATGCACCAGTTCAGCAGTTTCGTATCCTACCAGGGTTGCTCCCAGAATTTTGTCTGTGTCGCTGTCGATCGCCATGCGATAAAATCCGAGGTCATGCCCCCACTCGATCGCACGCGCAATTTGGCTCATAGGTAACGTGACAGCACGCGCGTTGATGCCTTGTTTCTGAGCCTGTTCTAAGGTCATACCCACTCGCCCTACTTGGGGTTCTGTGTAGACCGCATAGCCAAGAACGCGATCGCTCCGTGTCCGGTTTTCTCCACACAAAATTGCTTTTAAGCGGCGATAGTCCTCCCACGACACATGCGTAAAGGCAGGCTGTTTGGCAGCATCCCCGATGGCATAGACTCCAGAACAGGTGGTATGGAACTGGTCATCAATTTTAATAAATCCTCGATCGTCTTGCTCAATTTTGCTGGCAGCTGCATTTAATGAACTTGTATTGGGTTTCCGTCCAATCGCAACCAGTAACGCTTCTCCTTGAAGTTGTTCGCCACTGCTCAAAGTGAGTTTAAACACATTACTCTCATGGGCGACGTGATTTACATTAACTCCAAAATGAAGCGCAATCCCATCCTGCTTGAATGCTTCTGCTAAGACCTCACTGACATCAGACTCTTCCTGTTCGAGGACGCGATCGCCCCGGACAATTAAGTGGGTCTCACTGCCCAAACGCGCTAGTCCTTGTCCCAATTCCAAGCCAATATAGCCGCCTCCAATCGCCAATAAACGGGCTGGTAAGGTGTTCAAGTCAAAAAAGTTGCGGTTGGTTAGATAAGGAGTTCCTGCAAGTCCGGGAATGTCAGGAATCAGCGAGGACGTACCCGTGTTAATGATTACCAGAGGAGCCTCAAGGGTAACATCCCCACCTTTGACCGTCCGTTCACCCACAAAAGCAGCTTCGGCACAAATGACTTTGACACCCGCACTCTCCAATCGCTGGCGAATCCCCTGATTAAAGCGGCTGCGGATTCCCCAAACTCGCTCCATGACAGCGGGAAAATCCACCTCTACTTCCGTGTGGATGCCTAACTTCTTAGCCTGACGCGATCGCCCTGCTGCATGAGCCGCTGCTAAGAACGCTTTAGACGGAGTGCAGCCATAGTTGATGCAACTGCCACCTAAAGCATCCCGCTCAAACAAGACAACCTTACGTCCCTCATTGGCAAAATCAGCCGCCAGTGGAATGCCTCCTTGACCACTGCCGATGACAATGACATCTGCTGTTTCCATCAGCGCAAAACTCCTTGGAGATAGTTTGCTTTCATCAGATTTTCACACTCAAAGTTAAAAACTTTCTGGCTATTGAGGGAGGTGCAATGATTGTGGAAATCATAATTACAACGCTTGCACCTTCAGCTACCAGATGTTTAGCGATCGCGGCCCCGATGCCTTTTGCACTTAGTGGCCAGCCGTGGCTGAAGACAAGAGGCTCTCCTGTGTCCCAGTCCTTGTAATAGATTTACGTACCATCCTTAGTCGTGATTGTACTCATGTGGCTCCTATATAAATTGTGAGCGTTTCTCAATCTGTATCTGGTTCGGGTCGTCAAGATAACTGGATTCGCGATCGCCAATTTATCGATAAATTGCTACTCGATCGATTGATACATAACTGATTTCAGCACTCTTATTTTGACGATCTGATTGCTTGCGAAGATGGCTTATCTACCTATAAATCAGTTGTCTGACTCAAGTTCTTTAATTTAAAATACCAGTTAACTGCGGGTTTATCCGCTTCTTGACATCAACGAGTAACAATAAAGGTAGCCAAAGCTTTGAAATTGCTAACTATGTGACAAAGCTTCTGGCTAAAATAGGGCTATGTCTGAAACTTTCACTTCTGCAACTGCAACCCGCCCCACGTTCATCCTCGTAGATGGACACTCCTTGGCTTATCGCTCATACTTTGCTTTCGCCAAAGGGCGAGATGGAGGATTGCGTACCAAAACGGGGATTCCCACCAGTATATGTTTTGGTTTTGTGAAGTGCCTGTTGGAGGTAATGGCAACACAACAGCCTCAAGCAATGGCGATCGCTTTTGATTTGGCTGAGGCAACTTTTCGCCACGAAGCGGACGATACTTATAAAGCCGATCGCCCAGAAACACCAGAAGATTTCATTCCCGACTTGGAAAACCTGCATGAGTTGCTGAATGGCTTTAATCTACCCTTTTTCACTGCCCCCGGTTTTGAGGCTGATGATGTTTTGGGAACCTTAGCACAACGAGTAACTGCGGCTGGGTATAGAGTGAAGATTCTGACTGGCGATCGCGATTTATTTCAACTGATCGACTCTGACAAAGAAATCACTGTTCTGAATTTTAGTCCAGATGCCCTAAAGCGCTCTACAAATAGCATCACGGAATTTAAAGCAGAACAAGTCAAAGAGAAGATGGGCGTTTTACCTTCACAAATTGTTGATTTTAAAGCTCTTTGTGGTGATAAATCAGATAATATTCCTGGTGTCAAGGGAATTGGCGAAAAAACAGCAGTGCAACTGCTGAATACCTATGGTTCACTTGAGAATGTTTATACTGCATTAGATGAAATTAAAGGCGCAACTCAGAAAAAACTGGCAGCAGGTAAAGAAGATGCCGAGAAGTCTCGCTATTTGGCAACCATAGTTTTAGATGTTCCGATAGAATTTGATTTAGAAGATTGCAAATTAAAAGGCTTTGATACAAGCGTTTTATCACCAATTTTAGAAAAGTTAGAATTTAAGTCTTTTTTAGGCAAAATCAACGACCTTCAGCAACGTTTTGGTGGCAAAGTTGAAGAAAAGCAAGAAGTTAAAACAAATGTAAGTAATTCCTATTTTACTAACTCAGAATTAAGCGCTGATGAAGATAATGATTTGTGGTTTTTCAGTGCTAGTGATACAGCCGCATTTCCCCAACAATCTACTTCTCCAATTACACCACGCATCATTAACACCGAAGCCAAATTAACTGAGTTAGTGAAAATTTTGCAAAAATTCACTAATCCAGAAACACCCGTTGCTTGGGATACTGAAACTACCGATTTAGAACCAAGAGATGCTGCATTAGTAGGAATTGGTTGCTGTTGGGGAACGCAACCAGATGAAGTAGCCTATATTCCTTTAGGGCACAAAACTGGGGAAAATTTAAACAAAGATTTGGTGTTAGAAACACTACGCCTAATTCTCGAAAGTGCCGATTATCCCAAAGCTTTACAAAATGCTAAATTTGACCGCTTAGTTCTTAGAACTCAAGGAATTAATTTGGCGGGAGTAGTGTTCGATCCCATGCTAGCGAGTTATATTCTAAATCCAGATTCTAGCCATAATTTGATGGATTTAGCGCAGCGATATTTGGGATTGATAGCAAAAAGTTACTTAGATTTAGTTCCTAAAGGCAAAACCATTGCTGATATAGATATTCCCGCCGTGGCAGATTACTGCGGTATGGATGCTTACTCTACCTTTGGTTTAGTGGCGAAATTGCGTGAGGAACTGGATAAAATTCCAGCTTTATCTAAGCTATTAGTGGAAGTTGAACAGCCGCTAGAAGCTGTTTTAGCCCAAATGGAATATACAGGCGTTCGGATTAATTCAGCTTATTTACAAGAACTTTCGCAGCATTTAGAAACTGAGTTAGCCAGATTAAAAGAGGAAGCAACTGAAATAGCTGGAGAAAATTTTAACTTGGGTTCTCCTAAGCAATTGAGCCAAATTATATTTGAAAAATTGGGGTTAAGCACCAGACATTCTCGTAAAATTCAAACGGGCTACTCTACAGATGCAGCAACACTAGAAAGACTTCAAGAAGATGATAACACCGGATTTGTTAAAGCGATCGTTGAGTATCGCACCCTATCTAAATTAAAGTCTACTTATGTTGATGCATTACCTGCATTAGTACGTCCAGATACCCAGCGAGTGCATACTGATTTTAATCAAGCAGCAACATCAACTGGTAGGTTATCTTCATCTAATCCGAATTTACAAAATATCCCTATTCGTACAGCTTTTAGTCGCCAAATTCGGAAGGCATTTTTGCCCGAACCTGGCTGGTTAATGGTGGCTGCTGATTACTCACAAATTGAATTGCGGATTTTGGCTCATTTAAGTCAAGAGCCGATATTAGTGCAAGCATATCAGCAAAATGAAGATGTTCACACTGTGACGGCGCGGTTAGTGTTTGAAAAAGAAAATATAACCTCAGAAGAACGAGGAATGGCAAAAACTATCAATTTTGGCGTGATTTATGGAATGGGTTCTCTAAGATTTTCGCGCTCAACTGGAATAGATAAGACCGTTGCCAACGAGTTCATTAAGCGGTTTAATGAACGATATCCGAAAGTATTTGCATATTTGGAGCGAGTGAAAAAAGAAGCGATCGCTCTTGGTTATGTAGAAACTATTTTCGGTCGTCGTCGCTATTTTGACTTTACTAATAACAGTTTACGCAAATTAAAAGGCAGCAACCCAGAAGATATCGATCTGAGTAAATTGAAGAATTTGGGTGCTTTTGATGCAGGTTTATTACGCTCCGCGGCTAATGCACCAATTCAAGGTTCTAACGCTGATATCATCAAAATTGCAATGGTGAGATTGCATGAGGTTTTGAAGAACTATCAGGCGCGTTTGTTGTTGCAAGTTCATGATGAATTAGTGTTTGAAATTCCCCCTAATGAGTGGGAGGAATTACAACTACAAATTAAATCGGTAATGGAAAATGCAGTGCAGTTGAGTGTTCCTTTGCTTGTGGAGGCGCGTGTTGGTGAAAATTGGATGGAGACGAAGTAAGTTGAACTAGGGATTGGAACAATTACATTAATAATTCATAATTTGTAATTCGTAATTCGTAATAAAACCGATAGTGTTATTAATAATTACGAATTACGAATGTTACTGTTATACCATTCTTACTCACTATAAGGAATTTTAAGATGCATCGTCGTTGGCTCTTATCTGCTTTCGCAGTTTTGTTGAGTATAGTTTTAGTTGCTTGCACCACTGTAACTACTCAGCAACCACAAACCAAAGTGGAAAATACCACTGAAGCGACTAACACAAACTCTCAGCAATTACTAAAAGGTTCAGCAAAAAGAGTTGTTGCTCTTTCTTCACTTTCTGCTGACATTCTCTCCCGACTCGATCAAACAAAAGTTGTCGGAATTACTGGGAGTAAACTATTTAAGAATGACTCAAGATTCAAGGATATTCCCCGTGTTAGTGAAGGACAAAATCCGCCAAATTTAGAGAAAGTAGTAGCACTCAAACCAGATTTAGTTATTGGTGCTGAAGGTTTTTCTAACATTCCAATTCAAAAAATTCAGCAGCTAGGTATTCAAACTTTGCTCACTAAGGTGAATAGCTGGGAATCTCTAGAAGAACTTACTAAAAAGCTTGCTGAATTAATTAATGCCGATCCTCAGCCTTTGTTAAATCGTTATAAAACTTTCTTACCAGATAAGCCAACTCAGAGTCCGTCTACTTTAGCGCTGGTTAGTCGTCAACCAATTTTAGCGCCGAATAAAAACAGTTGGGCAGGAGATTTGCTAGCAAAATTCCAGGCGAAAAATATAGCAGCAGATTTACAAGGGAAAAGCCCAGTTGGTGGCTATGTGACGCTTTCGGCTGAGAAAGTTTTAGAAGCAAATCCAGAGGTGATAATTTTAGTTAATCCTCCACAAGGAAATTCGGAAGCGACGCTTTTAGATTCGTTGAAAAAGGAAGCTTTTTGGCAGCAATTACAAGCAACTAAAAATAACCGAGTTTATGTGTTTGATTATTTTGGCCTAGTGAATCCGGGTAGTATAGATGCAATAGAAAAGGCTTGTCAGCAGCTTAAGAAAGCGTTGTTTGCACTATAAGAGCATTGCTTGGTTGAATGTCTAAATCTAAAGTTTTTATTTTTCATTCTTGGCTAAAGACGCGATTAATCGCGTCTATACAAATAGTTGATTTTTTGCATTATTTTTTTTAATTGGTATTCCTTTAAAACATTTGTATTCAATTACAATGGCAAAAATATTAACTGTGGCTTTAACTAAGGCAGCTATTTCTGAATCGACATTAACGTAGCGATCGCAAAGGCAATTCCCAGTCATAAACTGGGAATAAGGGAGACTACAAACGAAACAACATGATTGTGCTTTTAATCTTTTGCAGAACTAATTGGTTTTTGACCAAAAGGGATATTCTTTTTACTTTCAGAAGAAGCACCCCCAAGGCTGCGGAAATACAGTCCTCCAATGGTGAGTAAAAATCCCACGTATCCCACTGCTTGCACAAGATAAAGATTGTCTCTATAGCCAAATAAAGATTTTAAAATAATCCCAGGAAACTGTTCGTCAGGTAAGATTGTGGAAGTATTGGAAACCATTGGCCCCAAAATACAAGAGTGGACTTTTGTAAAACGTTCGTAATAGAAACAAAGACTTTCTGTGGCACGACTGCTAAGGGCAAGGTTAGCTACAGCTTCGTCAAAATGTTTCAACGCTGAAACTACCAATCCAGCGACAATCAACACTAATAAAATGCCCATTACCTGGAAAAATTGGCGGATGTTAATTTTGACACCCCATTTAAATAGCATCACCCCAATGGCAGATGCGGCTACCAAACCAGCAATAGCGCCCAAGGCTGGCATTAATCCCTGTTGAAAATTAGCTGCAATGAAGAGAACAGTTTCAAAGCCTTCGCGGACAACAGCAATTAAAATTAAAGTAAAAACACCCCAGCCAGCATTTGAGTTTTGTGTCAGCGCTTCTGTTACTGCTCCCTCAACTGTAGCTTTCATAAATCTGGCTTGTTTAGTCATCCAGATTAGCATCCAACTGAGCATTGCGATCGCTAATACACTAAACACACCTTCTAGCGCTGGTTCAACAACGGTGGTGTATTGAGGATTCGCGGCTCCCAGTACTTGAATTATCCAACTGAATAGCACACCTATTAAGGCACTGACGACAATGCCCACGCCGACACCAGCATATACCCATGAGTTGAGCCGGGATTGTTTAGCTTTTTTTAGTAAAGCTAGCACAATACCAACAACAAGGGCAGCTTCCACTCCTTCTCGAAGTGTTATTACAAAAGTAGGTAGAGCAGTACTAAAATTCATCTTTTATCCTTTCTCTTTTGTCCTTAGTCATTAGTCCTTTGTCTTTTGTCATCTGTCCTTTGAATTTATTTTTGACTAATGACCAATACTTCGACTTCGCTCAGTACAAGTGACTAATGACTAAGGACTAATGACTAATGACTATGAACCAAAATCGCGTAGCATCTTTTTCAGTTCGAGATTATGCATCTCTTCTTGTCCAATCATACCGCGAGCGAATTCTTCAAGGTAAATGCTCGCATTGGTGACAGTTTCGAGCAATTTTTTATACAGATCCAATGCCTTTTTTTCATGGGATAAACTTTCTTCCAAGATATCCTTGACTTTATGTTGGTAGGTTTCTTCCATTGGGGCAATTTTCAGGGAGGGATGCCCATCTAAACCGGTGAGAATTTCTCCCACTTGTTCGGCATGAAGTAAAGATTCACTTGCCTGTGCTTTGAAAAAAGCTACAATTGGAATCCGGTTAGGGCCAGTTACCATCAAAGAATAATGTGTGTAGCGTACTACTCCTGCTAGTTCAAATTCCATGATGGCGTTCAGCAGGTCAATAGTCTTTTTCTGGTCAAGTTCTTGCATCAGTTGTTAGTTAAAGTAACGAAGGGAGTGTAATTAGTTAGGAGTTAGAAGTGAGGAGTTGGAAGTTAGGAGTTAGTAATTTGGGATTCATAACTCATAATTCATAATTCATAACTCTTAACTCCTAACTCCTAACTATTTTAAACTCCTTAACCTATACTTTCCATTAAATTAAAGTGTTATCGCTGTGCTTGGGTATTGGATTTATCAACTACTTTTTGAGAGTTTTCCTCAATGGTTTTCACCAGTTTGGTAACATCATTAGGAATTTTTACTGCTTTTGCTGGTGGGATGGCGGCGGGCCAAACTTTTATTAGTTCAGCAAAACTAGCATCGATCGCTTTGTGTGCTTCGGGATCTGCTTGAGCTACTTGACTAGAAATTCCTTTGTATAATTCATTGGCGTAAAAGACAAAACCACGGGAGTCTTGATACTCAATTGGCGCGGTTACTTTTCCATTTGCGATCGCCGCACCATATTCGGAGTTGGCTGAATCTAGTAGTTCGTTAATTACCTGTAGCGTAAATCCTGGTTTTGAGCGTTGAGCTTCTGGCAAAGCTGCGATCGCTCCATCAACTGCTTGCATTGAAGAAGTAAAATTAGTTTTAACTTTGCTATCTTTCGGACTAGATTTCACTAAATCTTGCAAACTTACTAAAGTTGTCTTAAATTCTTTGACTTTGCGTTCATTAAGTTGATCTTCGACATCAACGTAAATCTCTTCAACTGGATGCCCAATATGAGGTTCTGCTTGTTTTGGCTGATTCTGATCCAGCAGTTCTTTGGCTACTAAAAGATGCCCTTTCATTAAGCCTAATTTAGACATATAATCAACATCTTTTGCCTCACCTGTAAGTACCACTTCTTGAACGCCAACTTGGTCTTTAATTTGGTCGAACTGCTCTTGAGTAATTATTTTTTTAGTAACTAAATCTTCTGGTTTTCCATAAGGACGACCTGCCTGGATTTTATTCGATAAAGCCGGAACACCTAGTTTGGCTTCAAACTTATCCAATTCTGACAATATAGCGCTGTTAATGTTAATTTTTTCTTTGCTACTGTGACCGCTATGACTGTTATTACTTACTGCCTCTGTAGCGGGAGTGCTAGCAACTGGCGCTGATGGATTTTCTGCGGTTGGCGTACTACTACAGGAACTCAAGGTAACTATTACCGCTGTTGCTGCTGCTAAACATATATAACGAAGTTTTATCATCTTTGCTCCTCACACGAATTAAAAGGTATTAATTGAAACATTTCAAACTATTACTTAGAAAGTAGTTTGTTTGACAGATTGTCATAGATTTTACTGTTGCATATAATGAGATTTTTTATCAACTAGTTTGCTAAACTTTTAATAAATTGATTACAAATTACTAAGAATATTGTCAGGAATGTTTAACATCATTTTGAGAGTTACTATCAGCAAGTACTTCAAATTGACCCATGCAACCGTTTTCTGCGATCGCATCTTGATGGGGATGGAACATATACTTACCTGGATAACGAAAAGCAAATTCTAAAATGTGCCTTTCTGCGACACCCATCGTAATCACATCTGCTTTTTCGCTAGGAGTCATAGTCATGCCGTAGCGATAGACATCAAAGAAGTTGGCGTGGAGATGAAACGTCACTGCCGGATCGTATTCAATGATATTGAGGACATACAGCCGAATCAACTGATCTTTGTAAATGCTAATGGGGTTATGCATGTAATAGTGGGGCAGACCGTTGAAGGCGTAATAATCGTTATGGCTATCATCATTTACGTCATATCCACCCATCACTAGTACAATTTCATCAGCCGGGGGACGGGGAGTCGGTGGATCGATGATAAACATTCCGTAGAGTCCCTTGGCAATGTGACGGGTGACTGGTTCAATATGGCAGTGGTATAAATGAACGCCATAAGGTTCAGCATCAAATTCGTAGATTGTGGCGCTACCATTGCTGATTGGGCGAACACCATCCATTTCTGCTGGGTGAACGCCATGAAAATGTAAAGAGTGAGAATGTCCAGCGTTGTTGAGAAATAGTACCCGAATGCGATCGCCCTGTTTTGCCCGTAGCGTTGGCCCTGGTATGCGACCGTTTAAATCCCAGATGTTATAAGAGACAGCACTATTGAGTTTGATGATGGAAGAACCAGCAGTTAACTGAAATTCCCGGATAGTCCGCCCATTTTCTTGCTTCACTGTCCCATAATCAAAATCTCTCAACATCTTCATTGGGTTAGTAACATCGTCTGGTGCTGAACTATCGAATGGTGGCACTTTAACGATTGACTTACTTGGTAGATTTAGCATTTGCCAAAGTCCAGCTGCACCAGTTATTCCAGCACCTACTAGTCCCAGCTGCAATAGTTGACGGCGGCTCCAAGGTTTTCCGTTACTTAGAGCGAAGTTGTTGGGCATGACATTTAATTACAGTTAGCACCAAAAAAGAATTGCAAAAGATTTGCAATTGCTTTTAGATATTAGAGGAATTAATAATTATTGTCAATAATTTTTAAGTCCTTCTAAATTGCCAGTTAAGTTGTTAAATCTAGATGAACTCTAAAAACTTTCGCAATATTTTCGTGATTTTCACTGTATTTATACGCTCGGATATGTATAAATAATATTTAGAGAAAACTAACTGGTTCATACATATTCCTGATATGCTGATTGCTTCAGCAATACTTCCAGTAGAAACAATGAGTATAATAGCACCTTGATTATGGACACAAGCAAGAAACTATTGCTAATCTCTAGTGTATTGAATTGGTTTAGAGATAATATAAGTTACCTTTATTCAAGGAATTTTGAATGCTTGGCAATGTAAGAACTTTTAATTTTTAATTTTTATCTGTTACCTTCGTGTTAGCAACGCTGAAAATGCCGTCACTCAAAATCATGTGTCATTCTTTTGTTATTTGTATGGACTTTATGTGTAGATTTCTGCATCGCGATCGCTCGATGTCAAAGGATAGTATAGTATTCACTAAAGTCGAATTACATAATACATCTGATACACACTTGTCAAATACAAAGTTGATGGTATATCTTTTTGCAATCAAGTGGCGTTATGCCCTTGGATTGATGAATTACCCAAATTTATTATTAGGAGGTCAAAAATGACTACTTTTTCTCATATTTCACTATTGCAGAAGACCGCAGGTATTACCTTATCCAAACCTGTTCAGGTAACGCTTTATATGCTTCTATCTTCTTTAGTTATCTGGACTGTTTTATTCTCTACCTATCCTGCGGTTCATAACACAGCACACTCAGCGCGTCACCACACATTAGGCGTTGCATGTCACTAAATTATCATAATCACAAGATTTTTATTTAGGTGCATGAAGCTTTGCTACATCACATAACAAAGTTACGACGCTAAAATAGTGCAAATTTCGCGCCAGTTTTTTGCTGGAAAATAACTTTTAGGTTTTGTAGAGATGCTTTGTTTATCATCTCTACATCACCTTAACTTGATTTAAGATGATGTCTGATTTCTGACTAATTCTTTGACTGGGATTTTTTTACTTAGTAATAATCGGGAGTAACTTTCATCCACTGCTATGAAAGCTTAACTTGCAGAAATTACATAAGCTTCACATTTACCGTAAGTTTGTATGAAAAAATATCGACTTTTTGGAGTTATCAGCACTGTTTGCATTGTTTTGTCAGTTCTTTATTCCTTTGTGGGAAATTCCCAAGTTCCTACGTCCAGAGTCTTACTTTCTACCAACCCACCTTTAGAACGTATTCTCCCCTTTGAAGCAGAAGCAGAAAAACCACAATCTCCTGTTACTTTGACTTTACAAGCTGTTGATTCTGCGGGTAAATCTTTAACAAATGCCAAAATTAATTTACAAATTTTGACACCACCGCGTAATCCTTGGTTAACAACAGATTTTCCCATTGTTGAGGGGACAAAATTGTTGCAAATGAATGCCAATGCACCTGATGGTAAACTAGAAATTCAGCAGATGTTACCTATCCGTGGTAATTACCAGCTATTAGTTAAAGTGTCACCTTTAGTAGCAAACACTTTTGCTGCTTATGAACAAACCTTAAATTTAAATGTCCACGAAAATCCAATCAAATATAAATATTTTGCTGTCATTGCAGCCATTTTACTGTCACTTGGATTGTTAGGTGGTTGGATTATTGGCGGACAAGAAGAACTACAACAAGGAGAAATTGCACCACAGTCAGTCCGCCTTTTATTAAGTGCATTAACTGTAGTGGCTATAGTAACCCTATTAGTTATCAATATTAGTGCAGAAGTTGCAGAAGCTCATGGCAGCGAACATCACTCAACTAATACTGAAACGATCGCACCATCATCTCAAAAATCTCAGGGATTAGAAATCAATCTAGAGGGAGATAAAAACGCAACTGTCGGAAAACTTGCGAATTTAGCGCTACAGGTGAAAGATAGCACAACCGGACAACCTATAACAGATGTAGCATTGCAAGTGAAAGCGATCGCCGCAGAACACAATTTAACAGTCTTTGACTACAAAGGTATTCCCGACGAACAAGGGAAGTTAACATGGCTTGAACAATTTTTCGATGGTTCACCCCACAAAATCGAGGTGGAAGCAACTCCTTTACCAGGATCTAGCCGTCAATTTACACCAGTGAAAGTAGCGCAGGAAGTTGAAGTTGAAGCGATCGCACCACCAATTTACATCCGATTGATTGGTTTATTCTACTTTACAGCCTTTGTCGGTATTGGTATGGCGATTGGATTGTTAATACAAAATCGACGAAAACCACAAGCAAGGACAAATTAGTAATATCATTGTACTAAAAATTCCTGCTAATACAAAGATGTAGATTAATCTATTAAAATAGTTGTGGTTGAACCATAACTATTTTTTTATTAATGGGTTTTATAAACTAAAGTAGTGTTATTAAATAAGCTCTTTTAACTCCTTTCAAGGTAAAACTTATATTCAAATTTGGTATTTTCAATAAATTACTATATTTATTAAGTAGAATTTTATTATTTACAAGCTCATAAAATTAAGATTTACCGAGAAATTAAGAAAGTAATGCTGACAAAAATTGCGTTTGAAACAATTCTAGAACGTGCTTTGATGGGATACGACTTGTCCTCGGAAGAGGGAGTCGTATTGTTACAACAAACAGAGCCAGAGGCGATCGCCGCAATACGTACTACATCCGATACACTTCGCCACACTCAAGCAGGCGATACTGTCACCTACATAATTAACCGTAATATTAACTTTACTAATATTTGTGAGCAACACTGTAGTTTTTGTGCATTCCGTCGAGATGATGGTGATGCCGATGCATACTGGTTAGATTCGGCGCAAATTTTGGAAAAAGCCACAGATGCAGTAAAACGGGGTGCAACAGAAATCTGTATGCAGGGGGGATTAAATCCACAAGCACTGATAAATGGTAAATCTTTGCCCTATTATCTCAAAGTCGTAGAAACCATTAAACAGAAATTTCCCCACATACATCTCCATGCTTTCTCTCCTCAAGAAGTGCAATTTATCGCCAGACTTGACGGACTGGAATATGCTGAGGTGATTGCTGCTTTACGCGATGCTGGTGTTGGCTCAATGCCGGGAACAGCAGCAGAAGTATTAGACGATGAAGTTAGGCGAATATTGTGTCCAGAGAAGATTGACACAGCCACTTGGCTAGAAATTGTCAGTACCGCTCATAAATTAGGCTTGCATACTACCAGCACCATGTTATCCGGGCATATTGAAACCCACGAACAGCAAATCGGACATTTAGAAAAATTGCGATCGCTCCAAAAAACTGCCATCAATCGGGGATATCCAGCCAGGATTACAGAGTTTATTTTATTACCCTTCGTAGGTCAAGAAGCGCCCAAATCCTTACGTCGCCGTGTCGGACGCGATCAACCAGTTTTAAGTGATGCACTGCTATTAGGGGCTGTAGCGCGGATTTACTTAGGTAATTGGATTCCCAACCATCAGCAGAGTTGGGTAAAACTAGGACTTACAGGCGCGACAGAATCCTTAGCTTGGGGTTGCAACGATATCGGTGGCACCTTGATGGAGGAACACATTACCACAATGGCAGGTGCTTTAGGCGGTACGTGTATGGAAGTGGAAACTTTACAAACTGCGATCGCTTCTTTAGGAAGACCTTATCAACAACGAAATACTCTTTATCAGAAAATTAGGAGTTAAGAAAAAAATTCCTCTTCAATCTCCTTACTCTGTGTTCTCTGTGCCTCTGTGGTTAAATAAATTGCTTTTCAACCGCAAAGGCACAGAGCAATCAAAGAGAAAAAACAGATTTTACAAGTCAGCTTAAAAAAGCTAATCTTCAACCCTTAACTGATTTCTTTGCGTTGTCTACATAGAGAGGCAGTTAACATCAAGCCTATAAAAGATAACAAGCCAATATTTGTATTTGGCTCTGGAACTGCATCAATATCAGAAATTTCTAACCCTGGTAACTTTTTAGTATCTTCCTTCACCGCACCCTGTAATAAATTGGGATTTAAACCCAACGCATCTAGAGCAGTAACAGCTATTTGAGTTGTTTTTACAGACTGTGTTTGGATTGTACCTTTGAGTCCAGAAGCTAAAATACCGCTAGCAGCAATCAATCCAACATGGGTATCGTCATCTGAAAAACCTCCATGTTCAGCCCTTTTTGTACTATCTGAAATCACATATCCAGGATTCAATTTGATAATGAAATCTGGTGTACGGTCATCTGACAAAGGATTACCAAAGCCTGCTTGTTGTAATGCGTTACCAGATAAAATCTCATTAATCGCCGGATTTTTGAGATTTTTTAAAAGAGTTGTCGCAGTATCAGCTTGGCTTTGATCTGCAAGCCAAAACAACCCAATATCATCTTGTGTTGCATGATTTACGGTAATCCCAGCTTTTTCTAAAACATCTGTAAATGTGTTTTCGGAAATCAGGGTAGCTGTTCCTTGACGGGGACTTTGACCGTGTTTTGCTGTCAATACCACTAATGTTGAATCAAACAAATTTTGTTGCTTCAATGCATTAACTATGTGTAAGTAACACCATTTGCTTGTAAATTATTAATATTTGATAAATAAGGTTGAAGCAAAGGATCGTCGATATCAGCATCATGCAGTCCATCAACTGATAAAAGCAATATATGTTGGTAAAGGCTGGCTGCTGTTGCTGCTGAGTTATTAAATTGTAAAAATGTCTGCCCTGTTAAAATAACTGTGCTAAAAATCACTGTTTTGAAAACAGTAGGTAGATAAGAATTACTAAATCGAGTCATTCTATTTATTTCCTTTGCTGATAAAGTACCCTATGTATTGTTTTAGGCTTGTGGTTATTAGCGTTATGAATCAACGCCAATTAATAGTTATAGATCCGAATATGAATAAGCTAAAACAATACGAAAATTTGTAAATACACTCGCTTACAAAGGTATTTAGTTACTAAATAGCAAAAGTTTAAATTCCTCTATTTGTCGTTACCCCTATTGAAGTAAGCATTTAACTTAGGAATCTATCATTTGATGAATCAGCTTAATTGGGATTGCATATCTTGAGCGCTCATAGGAAACATTAATCAGCTCAGATTAAGTTAAAATTAATAAAATATGATAAAAAAATTAAGATTAACCTTGTAGGTAAGATATTCCTCGTTCGTATTAGAAGACCTTAATAATTTAGAGATGGAGTATATGAGAATTTTGCTAGTTGAAGATGACGATCGCATTGCGAAGCCATTAGCTGAATTTTTAAGAAGACAACACCATATTGTGGATATAACAAATGATGGGTTGGCAGCTTGGGAATGGTCGCAATCAGCATTATATGAGCTAATTTTGTTAGATTTAATGCTTCCTAAATTAGATGGAATTGCTTTATGTAAGCGTTTACGCGCTGCTTCATCTAATGTTCTAATTTTAATGTTGACGGCACGAGATACAACAGGCGACAAAATTATCGGACTCGATGCTGGTGCTGATGATTATTTGGTTAAGCCATTTGAATTAAAAGAATTAGCAGCACGCATCAGAGCTTTAGCTCGAAGAACTCCAGAGATTCGTCCCCAGATTTTAATCCACGGTGATTTGCAACTAGACCCAGCAACTCAACAGGTTACTTATGCAGGCAATATCATATCATTAACTCCTAAAGAATATATGATATTAGAATATTTTCTAAAAAATCCAAATCAAGTTATCACTCGTTCGGCAATTCTTGATAAATTGTGGGATTTTGATAAATCTTCGGGAGAAGGAAGTATTAAAACTCATATTACAAATTTGCGGAATAAACTTAGAGCATCTGGAAGTTCAGAAGATTTGATTGAAAATATCTATGGCATTGGTTATCGTTTAGGACACAATTAAAATAATTTTATCTAAATTTTTTAGAGCAGAAAAAATGTGTTTCAAAGAATCAGATATCGTTTATTGTTGTCTTATTTAGTTGTGTTCGCATCGCTACTGGCAATATTTGCGATCGCAGTCCGATTTGCTTTCACTCGCAGCTTGACTGAACAAATTACAGATAAACTCATAGCAATAGGAAAAGGTGCTGCTGCAAATGTAGAGTTGGAAGAAGGTCGCCTGACAGTTGAAAGTGACTTTCGTCCACAAGACTTAATTGCTTCTCATCAAGCTTTGCAGTGGTTTGATACTCAAGGAAATTTGATTAACCAACAGGGAAAAACTGTTTTAAACTTGCCTTTTTCCCCCAAAAAAATAGTACAATTTCAGACTGGTAAAATCCCCATCCAAGCAGTAAATGTACCAATTATTGCTAGCGATAATGGTGAGCTAGTTGGGTATGTAAGGGTAAGTCAATCTTTAGAAGAATTTGATGAAACTCTCCAAAAATTGGATTGGGGATTAAGCGGTGGGATTATTATAACTTTGGTTCTGAGTGGTATTGGCGGAATTTTACTAACTCATCAAGCAATGCAACCCATTGAAGAGAGTTTTGAAAGACTCAAACAATTTACTGCTGATGCTTCCCACGAACTACGCAGTCCGTTAATGGCTATTAAAATTAATGCTGAGTTAGCCCTGGAATATCCAGAAGAAATAGGCCCAAAAGACGCAGAAAAATTTCAGGCGATCGCCAACGCTACCAACCAAATGACTCGCCTCACAGAAGACTTACTGATGTTAGCACGCACTGATAGAGTTTCCAATCAAAATAGGGATACTCTCAATTTAACGTCAATATTAGAGAACCTAATCCAACTGTATAAACCTCAAGCTGATGCCAAACAAATTAATTTGAAAATTCAATTAATTGCTAATCTTCAGCTAATAGGTGATTCAGTTCAATTAACGCGACTGTTTACTAATTTAATTGAGAATGCGCTCTACTATACATCATCAGGAGGCGTAGTAGAAATTAAAACCAGTCGTGTGGGTTCCCAGCTTTATGTCAACGTGCAAGATACAGGCGTAGGAATTGCACCAGAGGATATTGACAAGGTTTTTGAGCGTTTTTGGCGAGCAGATCGATCTCGTGCTTATTGGTCAGGTGGTTCTGGTTTAGGGCTAGCGATCGCTCAAGCAATCGCCCAAAATCACAATGGATTAATTAGTGTTACGAGTCAATTAGAAGTTGGTAGTTGTTTTACTGTGCGTTTACCAACTTCTTAACAATTTGATTTTAAGTTCCCTACTTACTTACCATCATCATTGGTTTCGCGATCGCCATCACGACTTTCTTTAACTTGAATACTACTCTTGGGACGAGTGGCTTCATTCTTCTCATCTTGTTGATTGGCATTTTCAACATAGAGAACTTTGCCGTTACCAGCATCTACTGTAACTTCTTGCTGACCAATTTCTACAGCATAAATTAAGTTGCCATCTTCATTTTCGAGTTTGACACTTTTGGCTTTACCTCCCACCGATGCTTCACTTGCTTGCTGTGCTTGTTGTGCTGTAATTTTAGCTAGCGGTTGCAGTTTTGCCGCTTCTTGTGCATCGTCGTTGGTTTCACCATCTCCATCACTGGCTTCAGCAACTTGGATAGCACTATGATGCTGACGTGCAATTGCTACGAAAGATTGTGGTTGTTTTGCAGAAACAACTCTCGACAATCCAGCAAATCCCAAAGTACCAACAAAAGCTGCTGCCAAAATAATTTTTGTTGAAGTCTTCATACTTGTAAAATCCCTTGAAGTCTGGCTTTGTATTTTCACAGTAAGTAATAAAAGTCAAGAAATAGTCAAGATTGGTTTGAAGTTAACAAATTTCATATCAAGTAGTGAAATTAATTTTTAATAATAAATTTTAGTTATTTCTAGTGCCTATATTCGGACAAAATTACTTTTTCAATAAAATCTTGACTATTTCTTGACTTTTGCTGTGTAAAGTACAATCACTCAGTAATTTATGGCAACACAGATAACTTTAAAATGTGATGTCATCTCACTTCTATGGAAAAATCAAAAAAGATAAAGAATATGAATAAGATTCTAAACAGGGTTCCAAAAGTTACAATTTACTTCTGGATTATTAAGGTTTTGGCAACCACAGTAGGTGAAACCGCAGCAGATTTTCTGTCAGCAACCCTGAACCTTGGTTTAGGCGTTACATCCTACATTATGAGCGGTGTGTTACTGATTGCACTGTTAAATCAATTTAAGCTTAAACGTTATGTTCCAACAAGTTTCTGGTTTGTGGTCGTTTTGATAAGTATCGTTGGCACATTGATTACTGATAGATTAGTAGACGAGCTTGGAGTTAGTTTGGTAACAACTACTGTAATTTTTAGTATTTCCTTGTTGGCAGTTTTTGCGCTCTGGTATTTAAACGAAAAGACATTAGCTATGCACTCTATCAATACAGCTAAAAGAGAGCTTTTTTATTGGGTAGCTGTTTTGTTTACCTTTGCCTTGGGCACTGCAACAGGAGACCTATTGGCAGAGTCTTTGAAATTAGGTTATGCACAATCAGCACTGGTATTTGGTGCTTCAATTGCAATTATAACCATTAGTTATTATTACTTGTGGATGAATGCAGTTTTGGCATTCTGGTTAGCTTACATCTTGACTCGTCCGCTTGGAGCATCGATAGGTGATTTACTATCCCAATCTCCTACAAATGGTGGCTTTGGTTTTGGTACTGTCGGAACCAGCATACTTTTTCTTTCTATAATTATCAGTTTGGTTATTTACTTAAGCTTTAAGCAAAAGAAATTAGCTTGACAGCCGATTGACCGCCAAGAATAATTAGCGATCGCCTTCTCGATATTGGGCATTTTTCTGTTTGCGATCTGTTGATTTGGTGGTTATTGACTCTTTCCACTACGATGAAATCGTAAGTTCCAATAAATTATAATAACCCGACAGTAAGTAGGATCTAAAATGAGTAAACTTCCACAAATCACTGCCTTCTTTTGGATCATGAAGATATGTGCCACAACTCTGGGAGAGACGGCAGGAGACCTTTTATCGATGACGCTAAATGTCGGCTACGCCATTAGCTCGATGATATTAATTGGAGTGTTTTTAACTACTCTTGTGTCTCAATTGATATCGAAAAGCTATCATCCATTACTTTATTGGACTGTCATCCTTTCAACTAGCACGGCTGGTACAACAATGTCAGATTACATGGATCGCACTTTAGGTCTGGGCTACGCTGCGGGGACTACAATTTTAGTCACCATTCTCTTGGCTATTTTAGTGTTCTGGCGATTTAGTGTTGGATCTCTGTCCGTTAATAACATCAAAACACCTAAAATTGAGTTGCTTTATTGGACTGCAATTCTATTTTCAAATACTTTGGGAACTGCCTTGGGCGATTTCCTGGCTGATACTTCTGGACTTGGATTTGCAGGAGGAGCGCTCCTAATTGCTGGTTTGCTTGCCTTAGTATTGGCAGCACATTATTATACTCAAATTTCCCAAGTTATGTTGTTTTGGATTGCGTTTGTCTTAACTAGACCATTTGGTGCAACCCTGGGGGATATTATGACAAAATCACACGCAAAAGGTGGCCTCGATTTTGGAACTATCGGCTCATCCATAGTCCTTGTGTCAATACTTGGAGTTTGTATTATATTTACAACTCTAAATCAGAAAAAAACTAATAATGGCTAAGACTTCTAATGATGAATGAGATTAAAGTATGCTCCGAAAAATTTCTAGTTTCTGGTTGCGTCATATACATCCTCGTTTTGCTCCCTTAATTGCCACAGTTGGTATTGTTGGACTTGCTAGTTGTCTGCTCGTACTTTTTGTTTTAGCAAAATTAGCTGAAGAGGTTTTGGAGCAAGAAGCTTTTACATTTGATACTAGTTTTTTGTTATGGCTACATCAGTTTGCCAATCCGCATTTAGATAATTTAATGCTGTTTATTACAAATCTTGGTAATCCTAGTACAGTGGTTATAGTTGCAGGCGCAACTTTCTTGTTACTTTGGTGGAAACGCTATCGAGAAGAAGCAAAAATTTTTGTACTTGTTTGCTTGGGAGGGTTAATTTTAAATACAGGGCTAAAGTTGCTTTTTTCTAAACCTCGCCCTGAACTGTGGCATCGCTTGATTTCTGAAAAATCTTTTAGTTTTCCTAGCGGTCATGCGCTAGGTTCTATGGTGCTTTATGGTTTTATTGCTTACGAATTGGCAATTCATTATCCCCATTTTGCTAAAATTATTTACAGTTTGACAGTTATTTTTATTGCTGCTATTGGTATCAGCCGCTTATATTTAGGAGTCCATTGGCCCACAGACATAATTGCAGGTTATGGAGTTGGTTTTTTGTGGCTGATGATATGTATTACGATGCTGAAATTGCAAAGATTGAGGCAGGGAAATTTAGTTGATTAAATCCTATCAACCTCTAATTCCATAACTTCTCAGAGAAAACATAGCAATGATAATTGTCCAATCAGATTTTTTAATCACCTGATTTTTGCCCAAGATGCTTGTAGATTAGCGCCTTTGAGGGAATGAAACAGCCCTGCTTTCTATTCCCTACTCTTCACTCTTCACTCAATTGATCCCCAAGTTACCAATCCAAGATAGGATGGACGTTGATTTACGTATTGTTTTACTTAATGCATATGAAGCGCTATTGGTCGCGTTTGCTTGCGCTGGTTTTAGTTGTAGCTATCGGCTTAATGGGTTGTTCTGGCAGTCCAGATAGTTTGACTGGGGATTATCGTCAAGACACCTTAGCTGTGGTCAATATTATGAGACAAGCTCTGGATCTTTCACAAGATTCACCAGACAAGGCAGCAATTCAAGCAGAAGCGCGGCAAAAAATTAATGACTTTTCAGCTCGCTACCAGCGAGTTAACTCTGTTTCTGGTCTTGGCTCGTTTACAACCATACGAACAGCCCTCAATTCTCTGGCTGGACATTACAGTTCTTACCCAAATCGTCCTGTACCCGAAAAACTCAAAACTCGTCTAGAAAAAGAGTTGCAACAGGTAGAGGCGGCGTTGAAACGTGGCGGTTAGTTATTAACTATTGCTTACTCCATCATCAATAGTCAGGAGTCAAAAATTTTGGCTCTTGGCTATTTTGTTTATTAACAGGAGACAGTGTTTCGACACAACGACCGGCTCAGTGCATCGCTACGCTCAACAACCAGGCAGAAGGCAGAAGGCAGAAACTCTTTATATCTGATGCGTAAGTCCTGCATTTTATAGCTCATTTACTTGAAAAATGCTGTAACAATAATGCAAGTCGATGCATTCACAATGCAAGCCAATGCATTCACAATGCAAGCCAATGCATTCACAATGCAAGTCGATGCATTCACAATGCAAGTCGATGCATTCACAATGCAAGCCAATGCATTCACAATGCAAGCTGATGCATTCACAATGCAAGCTGATGCATTCACAATGCAAGTCGATGCATTCACATTGAGGGTGAAGTTTTAATATCTACTTAAATACACTGAAAACCGCTATACAAAATACGGCAACAGAAATAGACCTTTGAGAGTCTTAAAAAAATAGGTTTTAAAACCCTTAGTATTTAACTATATAATTCGATACACGTTGCCCACAATTAATTGAATTGGGATCGATGATTATCACAAATTAAAGGCTTTAAGACTGAACGTCAAAACGTAGCTCAGAGTTAGAGCCACTCTGTCTTTTCTCAGTTACCCTGTGGTAAACAAGTTACAGTCAGAATTTAAATCCCTGTCTGAAACTCTTTTGAATTTGTTCATCTACTGGTAGGTATGTCTAACTGTCCCTTGAAGGTTGCAATATCGATATTATTTTGGCGACGCTTATTTGCTGTTGTTTTTACTAGTAGTTTTTTGCTCCCCAACTTGGGAAGCGAACCCGCAAGGGCGCAAGTAAATGAGTATTGTCAGTTATCATCAGCTGCGGCGCAACAAAAAGAAAGCTTACGTTTGTCAGCACTCAAAGGCAAACAAGATGCTCAAACGCGCTACCAAAGCATAATACAAGAACAGGCGCAGAAATTAAAGCAATGTCGCTCTCGAACTTGGCCGCAAACTCAAGCCCTTTGGTTACGCTTGTATCCCTGTGACGTTCAGCCAGGAATAATCGATCAGGTTATGGATCGGATTGTTAATGGCGGCTATAACCAAGTTTATATAGAAGTATTTTACGATGGGCAGGTACTATTACCAGCAAGAGCTAACCCGACAGTTTGGCCTGCTGTGATTCGCACTCCAGGGGCAGAAAATATTGATATACTCGCTACGGCAATTAAAAAAGGTCGGCAACGTGGTTTGAAGGTCTATGCCTGGATGTTTACCACAAATTTCGGCTATACTTACGCCCAGCGCCCAGATAGAGCAAGTGCGATCGCTCGTAATGGCAAAGGTCAAACAAGTTTATATGTGGTAGATAATGGCTCTCAACTATTTATCGACCCCTACAACCTGCAAGCAAAACGCGATTATTACCAATTAGTACAACAAGTTTTGCGCCGTCGTCCAGATGGCTTGCTATTGGATTACGTGCGTTATCCTCGCCAAGCGGGAAGTGATTCTATCGCCACTAAAGTTTCAGATTTATGGTTATTTAGTCCCGCAACCCAAGAAGCTTTATTTAAACGGGCACAGAATTACAAAGCGCTGGACTTGATTCGTCGCTTTTTAAGCAAAGGATTTGTCACTGGGGGAGATGTAGCTGAAGTTGATAAACTTTATCCTCAAGAAGGTGAACCTCTTTGGCAAGGACGCAACCCACTAGCGCAAAAGTCAATCCTGCCTGCAACCGATAGACAAAGAATTTTACAATGGGACTTGTGGCAGCTTGCCGTTGCCCACGCTATGCAAGGAATTCTAGATTTTGTCACCATCGCTAGTTACCCAGCGAAGCAGCAAGGTGTTTCTACAGGAGTGGTGTTTTTTCCTGATGGCAACCAAACTGTTGGACAAGGGTATGATTCTCGTTTGCAACCTTGGGATCGGTTCCCCAATACATTAGAGTGGCATCCTATGGCTTATGGAAATTGCGGTAATGCCAGTTGTATCGTGTCGCAAGTGCAACGGGTTTTGAGTATGGCAAAACCGGGTACGCAGATAATCCCAGCTTTAGCCGGTCAGTGGGGAAAATCTGTTAGTAATCGTCCATCCCTAGAAGTGCAAATGCAGGCACTCCGCCAATTTGCCCCCCAACTGAAGGGAGTTAGCCACTTTGCCTATTCTTGGCAATATCCTCAGAATGATAGCGATCGCAAATTCTGTCGAGTTAAGTAGACTTCTTGCAGAATTAGTAAAAAGGGATTGAATTTCCCTTTTAACTTTTAACTGATAGAATCACACTTTACAAATTCATACCAAATATAGTTAACACAGTCATAACTACAGGTTAAGTATAGTGTGTAGCGAGTCGTTGGAATGCCGACGGGATTGGACTATCTGCGAGGTACTGGCGTATCATCTCAGCACACGCACCTGGGCTTAACAAAGAAGTATCCACTTCCAGGTCATAGATGCCAGGGATGTGGACTTCACGTTGCCATAACTGAACCGGATGTGGTATTGGAGAGTCAGCTGTACTTCCCACATTCCACCCCGTGTTTTGTCGTCGTTCCATAACGATCTCGATGGGGCAGTGAACGCCTACAAACAAAACCGGCAATCCCTTCAAACGTCGGGCACTATCGGCCAGAATACCCCGCTTTATTGCGTAAGCGTCATGGTGTCCGACATCAACCACGACATTCAGACCCAAGCGGCTGTGGGCAGCGATAGACTCATACATGGCGCTGTAAAGAACGGGAACAAAGGGTTCGATGTCCTGGCGTTCTCCCCCTGGCCGCAAACCAATCCCAGGAAGGTATCGTGCGGGAGTCATTTGCATAAATCTATCAACACCCAAATTCATCCACAGACCATCAAATGTCTCCTGAATCACTGCGACAATGCTCGACTTCCCCGATCGCGGGACACCATTCAGGATGATAATTTGTCCTAGCTCCTGTGTCTGCCCCATGATTCCTCCTCGCATCCTTAATTAATACATATAGTTAGCAGTTCCACGTTAGGGCTAAAACTTTGAATAGGCAAGAATTCAGGAGTCAGAATTCAGAATTCAGAATCAAGACGCTGCGTGTAGATATATTAGAATTTCGGCAGGTTCAGTTCGCGATTAAGTCCCTACTTTTCAACTCAATTTAAAGCCAAGTCCTCTGGTGTATTACAGTTAAATAGCATTTCGGGTTCTGCTAAAGGCAAAACTTCTACCGGATATTGCCGAAGCCACTGCTGAAACGATCGCCCCCCTTGGTTGATAAACTCTAGAAGTTGTGGCAAACAGCGAAGGCGATAGAAACCACACAGAGGTTCCCAGCCTTTGGGATGATAGGCTAAAGCTGCGATCGCATTATCCTCCACGCGATCGAGTCTAGTTATCCAATCTTGCAACACCTCAACCCGCAACCTCGGCAAATCGCAAGCTAGCAACAGCACCCATTCTGTCTCTACTTCAGCTAGCCCTTGAGCAAATCCAACTAAAGGCCCGTGGGCTAAAGATTCTCCAGACAAAGGAACTTCTCGGATAAACTGACAACCGAGCAAAAGCAAGTCTTGATAGCGTTCTGGCCAGGGAGTGACTACATAAACAACATCAGCACAGCCTTTGGCAATCCCACAAACTCGCTGTAACAACGGCACTCCTTGAATAGGAATCAAGGCTTTATCTTGACCCATGCGAGAACTTTTACCGCCTGCTAAAACTATGGCGGTTAATTTGCTGCGGGTAGTCATGTTAGTTTTCTGGCTCAAAAAACGTAATGCACACACCAGCTACATCAATAATCGCAAACTCCTTTATTCCCCAAGGTTTCGTTTGCAATTGACCGTTGGGATGAATAATTTGTCCGCCTAGTGCCTGAAATTCCTGATAAAGTTGCTCAATACCATCAACTTTAATCCGAAAAGTTGTCCATTCCGCTAGGTATCGATCATCATTTTTTTGCAGAAAAATTTCTGCAAAGTCGCGTTTAATAATTGCCATAGTGACCGGATCGCCTTCTTTATGGATTGTTGTAAAACCAAGTTGTTCATAGAAAGCGATCGCTTTTTTCATATCGCCACCAGCAGGAATAATAGGACTGATGTTTCCAAGTACAGGCGGTTTATTCATGGTTATGCGTCTGATGTTGCCAAAATTATCCTCTATTCTGACTTTTCTGGACTTGCTGCAATAAATGCTCTACATTTGCTGCTGGAGCAAGGCACTTCAAACCTTGGCAAACTAACCCAACGCTTCCCTCTGGTAAATCAGATGTGATGGCAAACACAGCCGCGGGTAAATACTTGGGAATCAAAGCGTTTATTTGCTCGCTGGTGCTACGAATCAAGGTAGAATTACGATACCAATCCAAACCTGTAAACAAACTGGGACAAGCTTGGGGAGCGCGATGCATTATACTCCTAAAAGCTTTCAAACCAAGTTCTGCTAAATCTAAATAATCTAGATTATCGGTGAGTAGGGCCAGACGCACAAGGTTAGCGATCGCAATTCCATTAGCTGATGGTGTGGCATTATCTGCGTAACTACGTTCTCTGACGATTAAATCTTGACTAGAATCACTTGATGTATTATGATATCCACCTAACTCTACACTCCAGAGAAATTGGTTGAATTCATCTTGGATAGCGATCGCATTTTTTAACCATTGCTCATGCTCAGGGTTGCAAGCTTGTAAATCCAAGAGAGCTTTAACAAACAAAGCGTAATCTTCAGACTGCGCTAAAACGGTTGGTTCTCCTTGATAGTTGAGTCTCTGGAAACGCCCATCGACAAACTGATTTTCCAAAATAAAATTCGCCGCTCGTGCTGCTAATTCCAGGTACAAAGGTTGTTGGAAAACCCCAGCAGCCTTAGCTAGCCCAGAAATCATCAAGCTATTCCAGGCGACAATCATCTTTGTATCTGTCACCGAGGGAATGCGACCTGGCCAGTTAGTGGTTTTTGCTTCTTGATTGTTGCGAGCCGGGGGAAAAGTTTCCAGGGACTCAGAATTAACGCCATAACGAGCGGTAAACAGTTTACTCAGTGTCATTTCCAGCGTTGCACTCAGTTGACCTGAATGGCGTCTTTGCAAAACATTACGTCCTTCAAAGTTGCCGTTAGGCGTCACCGTAAACTGCTGTTGTAATTGTGTTAATTCTTCAGGCGTTAACAGTTGTTGTAGTTCGCTGTAACTCCAAACATAAAAGGCTCCTTCTTCTGGTTCTACCGCCGTAGATTCAGTGAAGCTATCGGCATCTTGAGCAGCATAGAAGTAACCTTCAGGCGCAGTCATTTCCCGCTTCAGCCATTGTACAGTTCCAGCAATTGCCCTCTCAAAGGCTGGCTCTTGTACTCCTGCACTCCATAAAGAAGCCAGATACTCGACAACCTGTCCATTGTCGTAGAGCATCTTTTCAAAGTGGGGTACTGTCCAAGTCGGGTCAACAGTATAGCGATGAAAACCACCGCCTACATGGTCATAAATGCCCCCCAGCGCCAAGTCTAGTCCCCTTTGGGTGCAAACTTGCTTGCCATCATAGCGAGATTCAAAATTAAATCGAGTTCCCCGCAGTGCTAATTCTGTATAGGGAATCATCGGAAAACTGTTGCCAGATTGATTAGGAGTAATTACGCCTGTACTGGTTTCCCAACCTTGGCGGAGTAATTCATGGTCTTCAAGCTCATCTGTTGTACCGTCTTGCAACACCGCAGACGTAAGCAGAGACTCAATAATTAGGGCTTTGCGTTGTTGTAATTCTTGTTTTTCTGTATCGTAATAACGGCGAAGCGCTTGCAAAACTTGCAAAAATCCCGGACGACCATAGCGGGGGTCTACAGGGAAATAAGTACCAGCGTAAAACGGTACTAAATCTTCTGGGGAAAGAAAAATATTTAAAGGCCAACCCCCTTGACCGCTCATCATCTGCAAAGCTTGCATATAAATGCTATCGAGGTCTGGTCTTTCTTCCCTGTCTACTTTGATGGGAAGATAATTAGCATTCATGTAGTCAGCGATCGCAATATCAGAAAAAGCTTCGCCTTCCATGACAGTACACCAGTGGCAACTAGAATAGCCAATGGAAAGAAAAATCGGTTTATTTTGCGCCCTTGCAGTTGCAAGTGCTTCATCACACCAAGGCCACCAATCAATTGGGTTTTCGGCGTGTTTGCGGAGATAGAGGCTCTTAGCTTCAGCAAGGCGATTAGTCATGATCAAATGCCAGTAGTTGCCTTCTTTGCTCAGTCTACCCCGTTCTCAAGAATGTTACCTTAAGACAGCTATATACATTAAGTAAGAAACTCAACGAGCGAATTATCCCTTTGTTTTTTATCTCGCCTAAGTAAGTTGGTGTAAAAAATGCAGTTTTGTAGTCAGCGCTAACTACAAAGCAATTAATTATTTTTATCTAAGGGACTTTCAGCGAACGTAGGGGCGCAAGGCCTTGTGCCTCTACAAATCTACAAATAATTTAGGATAATTTATTTTTTCTCAGTCCCAAATAATTGGGTTTATGTACGCCTTCTTACTTACACCATTGCAATTTATGAAACATTTTTATTGAAAAGATCGCAATAGCAAGCTAACAATATTTGGTGGCGTTTCTCGCACAGGTGATGCTGTCTTTGTTTGTATTAAAGTATTTGGGCTAAGTCCTGCTATCAGATGGAGCAAGAAGGTGATGATGGCGGCTTGTATAAGTTTTTCCAGCATGGCACGTCTCTTGTGAATGGATAGCATTTCAACTGCGACTGGTTATTCTAAATACACCTCGTACTCACGATTTACCGAATCTAACAAAAATAACTTGATAAATGCCGAAGGAAATCCTAAAAAAATGTTTAAAATGTTACTGCTCGTTAACATAATTCCCTAAGCAAATCGGATTTCGGTTATCGGTCTAGTCGATACATCGCCAAGGTTGTACAGCACAGTCCGAGATATAAGATTGGCGACAATCGAAGTTTTTTGATTTATTCTTCCCGAAACCGGGATATTTTCTTAGACAGCTTTTGTCGCTAAAAAGTGCCCTTGGAGGTTGAATCTATTGCAAAAGCAAATTTTGCTCCTTTGTTGAATAAGACAGAATAGGCAAGATTTACTTATATCCATCTGGGAATAGTAGAGATCAGCCCCAGTTTCGTGCTGTCACCGATAAAATGTATTTAAAGTAGCCACAAACACGCTTCCATGATTCCTATCGTTATTGAACAATCGGGTCGAGGTGAACGCGCCTTTGACATCTACTCACGGCTGTTACGTGAGCGCATCATCTTTTTGGGACAACAAGTTGATAACAATATTGCCAACTTGATTGTTGCCCAACTGCTGTATTTGGATGCTGAAGACCCGGAGAAAGACATTTATATGTACATCAATTCTCCCGGTGGTTCGGTGACGGCTGGTATGGGCATTTTTGACACTATGAAACATATTCGCCCTGATGTCTGTACAATTTGTACCGGATTGGCGGCGAGTATGGGCGCTTTTCTCCTCAGCGCGGGTACTAAGGGTAAGCGGATGAGTCTACCCCATTCTCGGATTATGATTCATCAACCTTTAGGCGGCGCTCAAGGACAGGCGACTGATATTGAAATTCAGGCGCGGGAAATTCTCTATCATAAGCGGCGGCTAAATGACTATTTAGCCGAACATACAGGTCAACCAATTGAGCGGATTGCTGAAGATACTGAACGTGACTTTTTCATGTCGCCAGAGGAAGCCAGGGACTACGGTTTGATTGACCAAGTAATTGACCGTCACTCCGCTGGTAGCCGCCCAGCAGTTGCTGTTCTTAATTAATAGTCACGATTGGTAAATAGTGATTTACCACTTTTAATTTTTTAAACCCTAAAAATAACCCCTTTTCATAACTGAAGAGGGGTTATTTGAATTACAGCAGTTTTTATGTATTTAGACCACAATTATGAGACCTAACCCCAGCCCCTTCCCTACTAGCGTTGGGGAGAAAATCAAAGCCTCTCTCCTCGTAGGAGAGAGGAATGGAAGTGAGGTCTATTTGTGGTTCATTTACCTGAAAATAGCTGTAAAAACTCGATTTTAAAGCGTCAAGATCCTATTTGTCGAGATGAAGGTAGTCTCGATCCGGTAGCAGATATTGAATAATTTCCAACTTTTGATTGTCTGAAGATACACATTTCGATCCTGACATAGGATCGTCAAAAGTTGTGAATAACCATAATTTGTCGCTTTACACTAGCCTCAAAACTAGTTTGCTGGAGTGCAGCGATGTTATCAAAACAAACTTTTTGTGACTAAATAATACCAAGCAATTTAAATTTTATTTTCAACTTCATACTATTAAGGTCTTTTTCAGACTGTATTTTTTTTATTAAAAGCTTAATTTAGATTTAGATTACAAAGACACTAAGTCATTTTGTACAGTGTGTAATACCAAAAATCAATACATTTATCTTCAGGAAGAAACATCATGAATTGCTTCAAATCAAGTCTTAAGCTAACGTTGCTAACTTTATTAACTTGTGGATTGGTTTCCCCAGCTTTTGCGACACCCGATAACGACAATAGCATTTTTGCAGCCGATTTTGAAGGTAATTTGAATAGTGGTCAAGGATTTCTTCAGATTAAAGGCGATGTGACCACCACCGATGACTTAGAAGACTTTAGAAAAGTCCTACTTACGGGGCGCTCTAATTTACGTTTAAGACTGGAAGGCGTTGCCCCGAACGGAGGACGGACAGATTTGTTATTAGTTAGGGATTCAAACAACAATGGTCAAATTGATCGCAATCAAGGCGAAGTGATTGGCCAAAGTCGCGACTCATTTTCCCACCAAATTACACGCCAGAATCTAGCCGCAGGAAATTACTTCGTCATTATCCGGAGCAGACAGTTTAGCTCAAACAAAGTTCAGTATCAAGTCAGTGTAGATGCACGGGTGTAATCAATCCTGTAAACTCGCCGATCAAAAGCGCGATCGCACTTTTGATCTTTCTCAACTCAAGAGGGTATTTTTCCCTCGTTAACCCTAATCCACTAATTGTCTTCTTTGTCAATACATAAGTTCTAGACGAATCAATTCTGGATAGCCCAGGTGCGGTACAATTTCAATTCGCACACGAGGCATAGTTAATCACAGTTTTATTTCCGTCCAAATAATACTATCTTTGGCAAATTCGTATTAGTTATTACTAGGAGTTATGCAAAAATTGCTAAAAAGCTTAATTTATCGAACCACCTTCTCTGTGAGAGGCTGACGCCAACGCGCAGCGTATCGAAAAGAAGAGCGCCGAGAATTCGTAGAGTATGCGTAAGCCCTAATTACAAATGAAAAATCACAAATGACTAATCAAAATCCCGCTATTGGGTTTGGCTGAGATTGTAAGTATTTGAGGAATCCGTGTAGTTCTTCTTCAGTCAGCAAAGTCCGCCCGCGCTTACCATAGGTTTCAATCAGATGTTCCCGTCCTTGTTCTGGTGTCCAGCCTAAACGCTGTATTTCGACATCAGTTTTAGCAATTACATCCGACAAATCTGCTGGTGTTGGTTGAGATGCAAGGGATGCAAGGTATTGCCGGAAGTCTAGTAATTCTGCTTCTGTCAGCAAAGTACGCGATCGCTTACCATAAGTTTTAATCAGATGCTCCCGTCCCCGTTCTGTTGTCCAGCCTAAACGCTGCATTTGGACATCGGTCTTAGCTAATATCCGAGATAAATCCTCAGAAGATATTCTAGTAATTACATTGTCTGATTCTTCTGAGTATGTAGAGAGATATTGGAACTCTTCATATTCTGCATCAAGATTGCTGGGGTATTCTACTATAGGTTGAGCTTCAAAATATTTGAGTAATTCTAATAGTTCTTCTTGAGTAGGCGAATTCTGACTTTGCTTGCTAGAAGTTGTTGTAACATACTCCTGTTCCTCCTCTTTCATCCAACATAACCGTTCGATTTCAGAATTAATTTGTCCCTGCTGTTCCATCCAACATAACTGTTCGATGTCAACATTAATTTTGGCACTCACAACTCGCTCTAATGGTTGAGATTCAAGGTATTGAAGGAAGTCTAGTAATTCTAATTGTGTTAGTAAAGTACGCGATCGCTTACCATAATTTTTTATCAGATGTTCCCGTCCCTGGTCTATTGTCCACCCTAGTCGCTGCATTTCAACGTTTGTTTGAGCAATTACTTCAGAAAAATTCACAGATCATAGCTTCGTTACTGTTTCAAGAGCCGATGTTATTAGTCATTAGCCCTTACAAATGACTAATGACCAATGACAAATGACAAATGACAAATCAAAATCCTGCTATTGGGTCTGGCTGAGATTGTAAGTATTTGAGGAATCCGTGTAATTCTTCTTCAGTGAGCAAAGTCCGCCCGCGCTTACCGTAGGTTTCAATCAGATGCTCCCGTCCCTGTTCTGGTGTCCAGCCTAAGCGCTGAAGTTCGACATCTGTTTTCGCAATTACATCTGATAAATCTACGGGTTCAGCTTTTTTCTTTCTCTTTCCTGTCACTGACGGGCTAGTGGCATTTTCTTGAGGGCTGTAAGTCCGGGGTGTAAATGGTGTGACATTGTTGGCAGAAATTGCCGGAAAGGTTTGATTTTCTGGCTGGTTATCAAAATTTATTTCCAAGTTCTCAACTGGCGGATCGAATTCTAGCTCCTGCTTGGCAGTCATAGGAAAGTTTTGACCTAAATCCTGGGTATAGGTATCGTTTAGAGGCGCAGCATTGCTGTACCCGTATTGTTCCTTACTGCTTGTTACTACTTCTGGTTTGATATTCCGTTGTTTGGAAGGCGGTATAGAGATTTCTTTGTCGCTGACTGCTGGCCACTGAGTACTAACAAAATCCTCATTTTTTGCAGAGGAATAAGCAGCAGGCTCACTCAATCCAGCTTTATTAATATTTAAGTCAGGATTTAGCTGTGCTGGGGAAACTGGATTTGAGGTTAACGCTACTGATTCTGGTGGTGCGTTTGTAATACCCAAAACTATCAGCGCCCTGTTTCTAGCTTGGTCTTCTGCTGCTTCTATTGTTTCTGCCGCTGCCATACCCGTAGCACGGGTTACGCCTTCAATTTGCACGCTTGCCCGAACAATATATTTTCCTTGAAAAATTTGCACTAATTCAGAAATCAAATTGCCCTTGGGATACAAGCTCTGGAATTGAGCCAACATAATACTGCTACCAATCTAAATATTTTTAATAACGGGGTTGATACTGCCTGTATATTCAAGCGAGATCGGCTGCCCTTACTTTAATTTACATCTACTCGATACTCAGGATGCCTGCCAATATTGCATTTATTCATTTTTAATTGCCTACTATGTATCATCTAGCTTCTTGGCAGGCGATGAGTAGGTATAATTCTCTCCTCTAAGCAGCCGTCAAGATGATATTCTTGCTTTGCCTAGTGTCCCAATTGTAGCAGTAGCTCTTTTTTGACGAAATTTTTGGTCAGTGCTAACTTATCTGGGTAGTCTTGCTTGCAATGCTATACTGATTACCCAAGTCTATATCTAGAACTATTTTCTGGAAGTGCGCTCTAAATCTACAATAATGGAGATAAGGTTCGCCCTCGCTGCTTATTAAGCTGCTTACCTAATTGTTACCGATTCTACATGTGGGAAAATTGGGTTCACCAGCAGTTCCTTTTAGTTAAAAATCAGAGTCTAATGGCGTAAAATTACCTTCTCTCTAGACAATCAAACACCTGTAGTTTCCATGCCACTTGACGGCAGTTGCTCCACTTGGGGAGACCCCAAGACCGCACTGCCTCCTTTACTTGGGGAGACCCCAGACGCTCGATAACTCGCTAACGCTGCGCTATCGACGGGAAACGCCAAGACGGGGGCTACCTCACCGCAGTGGCTCCCTTGCATAGCGCTTTTGGGCAGTATGGATTCTCTAAACCCAGCTTCTTAAAAACCCGTCGCGTAATTAACTAGCGGGGCTAAATTTTAATCAGGCGTGCAATCTTAAGTTTGGTTAGGTGAAGGGACTTGAACGCAGGCAAATTCTGAGAGCATCGTGCAGTGAGAAGTTCGTAAACGCCCAGAGTTGTCCGTGGGTCGGCTTCTTTGCAAAGGAACTGCGAGAGTAGTTTCCCGCTCTTACTGGGTCGGGCTTCCTTTCCTTAGAACTTAGGAAGCTTGCTTCAGAGCAATTAGTTTCCAGCTTGTTTCTGTAAGCCGTGAGAGTATACAGAAAAGAACCAGATTAAACAACAAATGATGTTTTGACCAAAGGTCGGTTCACTGCATGGAATTTTCAATCGCTACACTCCTTGCCAATTTCACCGATGATAAATTGGTAGCTCGGAAGGTTTTAGAAAAGAAACTTGGCTGTGAAGATGAAAAAAGTTTACAAAAACTTCACATTGCCTTAGATGTTCTGGAAAAAATCGGTATTTTAGTGAAGGAACGGGGCAAGTACCGCCGTGTTTCAGAAGAAGGAATAATCGAGGCAAAACTCCGTTGTTCTAGTAAAGGCTTTTGCTTTGCTATTCAAGATGTGGAAGGAGCCGAGGATATTTACATCCGCGAAAGCCATTTGAGTAATGCTTGGAATGGCGATCGCGTTTTGGTAAGAGTTCTCAAAGAAGGCAGTCGCCGTCGCTCTCCCGAAGGGGAGGTGAAGCTGATTCTCGAACGCTCTAACCACACTTTACTGGCACGAATTAAGCAGGTAGAAACTGGTTTTCGGGCTGTGCCTTTAGACGATCGCTTACTGTTTGAACTCAAGATTCAACCGAACGGGGCAAAGTTAGAAGAAGCGATCGATCATCTGGTTCATGTGGAAGTTTTGCGTTACCCGTTGGCACAATATCCTCCCCTTGGTCGAGTGGTGCAAATCCTCGGTAGCGATGCCGAAGCTGCTGCTGATATAGATTTAGTTACGTGCAAACACGACCTTTCCCGGACTTTTCCAGATAATGTTTTAGAAGCAGCTGCGAGGTTGCCCAAAAAGCTCCTGAAAGCAGACCTGAAAAATCGGCTGGATTTACGTAATTTGTTTACTCTCACGATTGAAGGAGTAAATAGCGATACCAAAGTTATAGAAAACGCTTTTAGTTTAGAAAAAAACTTAGCTGGAAATTGGCTTTTGGGCGTTCATATTACCGATGTTTCTCACTATGTCCAACCTGACGAAGCCTTAGATAGAGAAGCACTCAAACGAGGCAAATCAGTGTATCTAGGAGAATTGGTGCTGCCAATCTTGCCCCCAGCTGTAGCAGAACGCTGTTCTTTAGTACCTGGGAGCGATCGCTTAACCATCTCTTTTTTAATTACCATCGATCCCCAATCGGGAGAAGTACTGGAATGGGAAATTCAACCCAGTGTAATCAATATCGAGACTGCACTGAGTACAGAAGAAGCCCAAGCAATTCTTACAGGTGAAGCTGAAGATAAATCATCCCAGGTTTTCCAAATCCTGCAAGACCTCCAAGCCTTGCAAACAGCCGTGAAACAGGTACGATTAAATCGTGGTAGCCTCCAGTTGAATCTGCCGCCTAGCCAAAACGCCTATTATGATGAGGGGATTCTCGGCGCTGTGGTGGTGAATGATTTACCAGTGCGATCGCTACTCACGGAGTTGGTGTTATTAGTTAATCAACTGTTTGCAACTCACTTAAATGCTCTTGGTGTTCCGGCTATCTGGCGAGTTCAAGGCACACCTGATGTTGAAGATGTCCAGGAAATGCTGAAATTGGCAGTCAATTTAGGCGTTGACCTCACATTAGATCCAGAAGTTGATATCCAACCTTTAGATTACCAACACTTGACCACAGCTTTTGCTGAATCTCCCTCCGAGCAAGTTCTTACTTACTTATTACAAGATACACTGAAGCCGTCTGCATACAGTACCACCAAAGGATCTCACTTTGGTCTGGCATTACCGCAATATGTTCACTTTAGCGCTCCCTTGCGGCGGTTCCCAGATTTGCTGATGCAGAGAGTGTATTATACGCTACTGGAAAACGGACGCGATCGCCGCAATACCCGTGTCAGAGAGCGCGTTAACTTGCGCCACTCCTCTAGCCACGAGGAAATTAACTGGAACGTTTTACCCCCAGAATTGCAACAAGAACTGCAAAGCGATTTGACTAGGGTAATTGTCCAAATCAACGACCGAGAAAAAGAAGTTCAAGAAGCCGAAGCTGATTTAGCCGGACTGCAAAAAGCCCAACTAATGAAGCAACGCATCGGTCAGGTATTTCAAGGCGTGATTACTGGGGTTCAATCCTACGGTTTCTTTGTGGAAATTGAAGTGCCCGCGGCTGAGGTGGAGTCCAGCAGTAATCCTGGTGTGCCTTTGCGAGTAGAGGGATTGGTACACGTCAGTTCTCTCAAAGATGATTGGTATGAATATCGCGCCAGACAACAAGCACTGTTTGGGCGCAAAAATCGCGCTTCTTATCGATTAGGCGATCGCGTCGCCGTCCAAGTTAAGAGTGTCGATTACTACCGTCAGCAAATTGATTTGGTAACAGTCGGCAGCGATGGCATTGCCAAAGGTTTAACTGGCAATGATTCCCGTGAAGACCTTTCAGACCTCTACTTACCAAATGATATGGAGCCTGATGACCTAGATCCTTACTCTGAAGACGAGTAAAATCCACTACAAATTACGTGTCAAATAACACCAAACCTTTAATTTTAGGCGTATCAGGCGCATCTGGTCTGATTTACGCTGTTCGCGCGATCAAATTTTTGCTAGAAGCAGAGTATAGCATTGAATTGGTTGCCTCTAAATCAACTTACATGGTTTGGCAGTCAGAACAGGAAATTCGGATGCCACCAGAACCAACTGGGCAAGAACAATTCTGGCGAGAGCAAGCCGGTGTTGCACTTGCCGGTAAACTCCGGTGTCATCCTTGGAGCGATGTCGGAGCCGGAATTGCCAGCGGTTCCTTTGCCACTCTGGGGATGATGATTATTCCATGCAGCATGAGTACAGTAGCAAAGCTAGCAGTTGGCTTGAGTTCCGATTTACTAGAACGGGCAGCAGATGTCCAACTCAAAGAAGGGAGAAAGCTAGTTATTGTCCCGCGTGAAACGCCTTTTAGCCTCATCCACTTGCGTAACTTAACTTCTTTAGCAGAAGTTGGAGTTAGAGTTGTCCCCGCTATTCCCGCCTGGTATCACAATCCCCAAACCATCGAAGATTTAGTTGATTTTGTAGTTGCCCGTGCTTTAGATCAACTAGATATTGACTGTATTCCAATTCAGCGGTGGCAAGGTCGTCGCTAACACCCTGAGTAGATTTATTAGACCTCTTGCAAAAATATATTTTTCCAAGACAGGGAAAAGGGTAAAGGTTAAAGGGGAAAGGTTTTGAGTTTCTTTACCCTTTTCCCCTTCACCTTTACCCCGACAAATGCCAAGAAGTCTATTGTAAATTTCACAATAGTCCTAAAAAGGTAATGATAGAGATGGCTGATAGTGTCAGTAGTCAGCGAACAGTAATTAGTGAAGAATAACTAGACCGATCGCTGACTATTGATAATTGACTGCTGATAATTGACAATCGACAAAATTGCTATGGCTGTAATTCGCTTAATTCTATTGGTGGCAGTACTGGGAGGACTAACGCTGTTATTAGTCCAAAATTTCTCACCTGCTCTATCGCTAGTATTTTTGGGCGTGCGAACTCAACCATTACCACTAGCGATATGGATTTTGTTCAGTACTGCCACTGGTGCTTTCACATCAATATTGATTGCTACCTTATTTAATTTATCCAATTATTTTGTGGCAGGACAACGCCAAACTTCTAATAGAGCAACCGCCCCTTCAAGTCGTGCGAAGGCAACTCAAAGACAAGAACCGACATCTCGCCCTGCTAGTCCTCCACCACCAGCTAGTAAAAATGAAGAGTCTAGCAGTGAGGAATTTGATGATTGGGAGACAAATAGCAGTAGAGATGATGATTGGAACTTTGATGAAAAGTCACAAGAAGCGCCTATTCCTAATTCTCAAGCTCAACAACCTAGAGACTCAACAACTTACGAACGTCAATCAGAAGCCAAAAGCAGCTCTCGGTCTGGTTCAGTTTACTCCTACAGCTACCGCGAGCCAAAAAATACGGCAGCGGGAAAAACTGAATCAATTTACGATGCTGATTATCGAGTAATTATCCCCCCTTACCAGCCGCCAACTACCAATCAAGCCGATGATGATGATTGGGAATTTTTTGAGGATGATGATGATTTTGAAGATGATGGTAAACGCCCCCGTCAGTGAGATGTAGCAGGCGACATCTCTATTTAATGCCACACCGCTCTCTAGACTCCTGCTTGACCTTACCAGTCATGGCGGCTTCTTGCAAAGTCATGAAAGCATTAAAATCTTCCAAGTCATATCGAGTAGTCAACAGTTGTCGTAGTTGATCTTCAGCTTCAACTGTCAAATAACCAGTTGCTAAAGCTCTTTCTACAACGTCACGAATTCGAGTCATGGTTGACACCTCATTCATTCTATATTTATTCATTCAGACTTATCGGGGTGGAATATGCAGTAGTCTTTGTGTCGAAACTTCAATTTTTTTGCAAGTTTTTTTTGGGCGATCGCGGTAAATCAGTCATTATTTACACCTTTATTAGAAACATTTAATTGAGCGGGTCTTGTTATAAGTGAACTTTTAGAATAACGACCCTGTGCTGTTAGAAACACAGTATTATGTATACTTAAAATTAACCATCAGAGTAAAAACCCTGATTATTCAGATAGACAGATATTGTTTAAATAAAGTTTCAAACAAGTTAGGTTAATTTTTTGGTTAAGCATAGGCATTATTATGCAGCAATTACCTAGTTACTTCAGGTAAATTACTACATTTCTAAGAAATTCATCAGTTATTACTGATGATAATTTCAGAGAAGAATCGTTAATTTATTGCATAAGTTACTTTAAATACATTAATAACGGTAATTATGTCATTTCGTTCCTCTTAAAATAGAAGATGAGTTTGCAGATTTTAAAACTAATTGCAAGTTATAAAAGTTATAAGTAAATTTGAGATAGACAAAGTGAAAAACTTTGATATTTGTTGAAAATAAAATTATTGAAGGTTTATTTTGTTTTTGTATGCCTGCGTAAATTACTAATATCGGCATCAAGTCGTAGTAAACTATTAGAGTTTGCGCGATTATGTATCAAACTCCGTATTTTTAAGTCCTAGATTGAATCGTTGAGTTTATAATTTAAAGCTGTGACTCAGCACTCAAAACTTATAATTGGAGCGAAGCAACTGGTGAGCAGCTTATTACAAGGAGTCAACCTGTACTTAATTGGTATTATGGGCGTTGGTAAGACGACAGTAGGGCGCTTACTAGCAAAAGAACTGGGTTATGGGTTTGTAGATACCGATGATGTAATTGTTCAAGCAACAGGTAAATCTATCAATCAGTTATTTGCAGAAGTTGGTGAAGCCAAGTTTCGCCAGTTAGAAAGCGACGTACTTTCACAAGTTTGTGCTTTTACAAAGTTAACTATCGCAACTGGTGGCGGAATTGTACTGCGGCAAGAAAATTGGGGTTACTTGCACCACGGTTTGATAGTGTGGCTAGATACGCCAGTGGAGATAATTTACAGTCGTTTAGCTGAGGATACCACAAGACCACTGCTGCAAGATGCCGATCCTAAAGGTAAGTTGCGATCGCTCCTCAAACAACGAACACCACTTTACTCTCAAGCCGATTTGCACATCATCGAGCGAGAGGGAGATACACCTGAAGATGTTGCCAAGCAAATACTTGAGGCAATTCCTGGCGTTCTCAAAACACAAGTTTCTCATTAAGAAGACTCAAATTACCAAATTTTGCCCATCCGTAGGATAAATCCTGGTAATTCTGGATTACCATTAACTGCTTCGGGATTTTCCAAAATTTCAACTTCTCGATTCGGACGGTAAATGTAGACTTTTCGATTCTGCCGATCGATTAACCAGCCTAATGATGCACCGTTATCGATGTACTCCTGCATTTTCTCTTGTAATTTGATCGGGCGGTCGCTAGAGGAGCGTAACTCAATCACAAAGCAGGGACAAATTGGTGCAAATGAGGCTTTTTGTGCATCTGTTAAGGCGTTCCAACGCTCCAGTTCAATCCAAGAAGCATTAGGGGAACGTATCGCTCCATTAGGTAGCGTAAAACCTGTACTGGAGTCAAAGCCTATGCCAGTACCATCTTGTTCAGTCCAATATCCAAGCTGTGCAGCAATGTTAAAGTTACGGTTGCCCGTATCTGAAAAAGCTGGTGGCATAATGATGACTTCCCCATTAGCAGTGCGCTCAATTCGTAAATCTCTATTGGCTTGGCAGAACTCATAGAACTGCTCTTTTGTCATCTGCACCAGCGAGGGGAAATTTACCGTTAGGGGTGTGCTTTCAGTTTGAATTAGCAGCGTAGTCATTTTCATTTTCTAGCTTCAGCCGAATGATTTCAATTCTAGAGATTTGAAGCAAGAGCATTGGTTGTGATAGCAACAAGTCGAACAATTTCCAAATGTGGAATTAGCTTTTGCTTGGACAAGAGACAGAAATGCTCCCCTTGTTTTAGGACAGATGAATTTTTTCTTAGAATTAAATGTATGTTTTTATCGTGCTGATTTAGCATTTGAGATTAGCCCTAAATAAAATTATTTGTTTGTTTCCAATAATTCGGTTTGCGCTTACGATGCGCGATGTCTGATAGCAAGCCGCAAAGCGTCTACGCAACCCCAAAAACCTGCGCTTTTTTAAGTGTGGGTGACGCTGCCTACTATCCTGGCATTTTAGTGTTAAATCTCCATAAAGGGATCGATAGAACCCAAAAAGCTTATTTTGCTCTTGGCAGCTATGAGATATTGTTACAAGGTACAAAGTCTTCTACACTGACTGCATAGGTTTTAACTCTCTCTGTTAGGCTCCTCATGACGGTCAACGATTCTGAATACATCAGGCAAGCTGAAGCCACTCGTGTACGTGTACTCAGCGAAGCACTACCTTATATTCAACAATTCACAGGTCGCACTGTTGTTGTCAAATATGGTGGCGCAGCAATGAAAGATAGCGCACTCAAAGACAAAGTTATCCGCGACATTGTATTCTTATCCTGCGTGGGCTTGCGTCCGATTGTAGTCCACGGCGGTGGCCCAGAAATTAACAGTTGGTTAGATAAGCTGGGCATCGAACCACAGTTTAAAAATGGTCTGCGAGTCACTGATGCCGCCACAATGGATGTGGTGGAAATGGTTTTAGTTGGTCGAGTTAATAAAGAAATTGTCTCCCTGATTAACCAAGCTGGTGGATTGGCTGTAGGACTTTGCGGTAAAGACGGTAATCTATTTACAGCCCGTTCTCAAGGTGAAGAAGGCATCGGCTTTGTGGGGGAAGTCACCAATGTGAATATCAAGATTTTGGAAACCCTCGCTAGCAATGGCTATATTCCGGTAGTTTCTAGCGTCGCCGCAGACGAAACGGGACAAGCTTATAATATTAACGCCGATACTGTAGCTGGAGAAATTGCCGCAGCATTAGGGGCAGAAAAGTTAATTTTACTGACTGACACCAGTGGAATTTTAAAAGATTACAAAGACCAATCTACTTTGATTCCGAAAGTAGATATTCGTGAAGCCCGCGAGTTGATTGCTGATGGTATAGTTAGCGGTGGGATGATTCCCAAAGTGAATTGTTGTGTGCGATCGCTTGCTCAAGGAGTTCGTGCCGCACACATCATTGATGGCCGCATTCCCCACGCCCTGTTACTAGAAATCTTTACTGATGTTGGGATTGGGACAATGATTCTCGGTTCGCAGTTTACCTATTAGAGTGCTGAGTGCTGAGTGAGAAGTGAGGAGTGAGGAGTAAAAAGTTCTTATTATCCCCTCATCTCCCTACTCTACCGGGGATAGGTAATAATAACCCGCGATCGCCCACCGCTAAATGGTGTACGAGGCCATGAATTATTGATAATTACTGGATTAATTAGGGTTGAATCTCGAATTGTTGGATCGATCGGCGTGAAATTTCTCACGTTTTGCCTAAACTGGGGATAGGAATAATCGCGGTAATGATTGCGTTGTGGTATCAGTCCTGTTGTTGGGTCTACAAGCATAGGTGTGGGAATCGGACTACCATAAATAAAGGAACCCACAGAAGGCGACGATCGCCTGACTCCATAACCATAACCACCATCATTTACGAACACGCGCTCGGCGGAATGCGATCGCCTGACTCCATAACCACCATCATTTACGAACGCGCGCTGGGCGGAAGCTGGAGCAATGCTTACACCCATCACTGCTAAAGTCATACCTGCTAAGAGCCAATTCAGTTGCGAATGCTTGATTTTCAACATAATTTTGCTCACCTGCATAAGATACCGGAATTTTTAATCAGAAAATAGTCGCAGCTACTTACTTAAAATTTTAGAAGTTTATCCACTTTCAGATTGGCAGCTTTTGAAAAGATTACAAAAAGATTGCTGGCATTGGCAAAATGAAAATAGTGCTAATTTTTGTATAAGACGTGAATACAGAAAGTCTAGAAATTGCTAAAACTCGCTACCAGGCTGGGAAAGTCGCCTTTGAGAATGGGCAATACCGCAAAGCCGTAGAAAATTTAGAAAAGGCCAGCGCTCTATTAGCTCGTAATTCTCGTCTTGGGGGCGAAGTAGAAATTCATTTAGTGACAGCTTATGAAGCGGCTGGACGCACGGATGATGCGATCGCTCTTTGCGAAAGACTCAAACGCCATGCCCATTTTGAAATCAGCAAACAAGCGCGGCGGATGCTTTATATCTTAAAAGCACCAAAGCTAAAAAGACCCAGCGAATGGATGACCGAAATCCCCGATTTGGGCGCATTAGCCGATAATGAACTCAAAATTTCTGTACCTGCTAAGTCTACTAAATCTTCTGGGGAGCAAAAGCCTAAACCTGCCGAGCGAGAATTTGTTGACCTCAGTCAGGTCAATACCAGAGATAATCGCTTTATCTGGGTGGCGCTAATTGCCATTGGTTTAACCATCTCGTACTTGGTTTGGTTGAATTTTTCCGGAACCCCTGGCTGATAATAAATCTGTTGACTTTTGGGGAGATTTATAGTTATGAATTCTTCAATTTTCGGAAAGATTTTCTTGTGGTTAGTCAGATCGTTTAATTTTGTGTTGGCAAATATGAAATTGCCTTCACGAGTGAATGGTCGAAATCGAATAAACCGGATCTTTCCCATCCGAAATCCTATTCTGTGGCTCGTGCTGTTAACATCTCTGCTACTGACTGGCTGTGTGAAGTACGATGTGGGGCTTAACTTTGACAACTCAAATAGTGGCGAACTAGTACAGCATATTAAGTTGGGAGAACGGCTAACCACTTTTAGCGGCGATTCGGTGTATGAGTGGTTAAAGAGCATAGAACGCCGCGCCCGTCAACTTGAGGGTAAAGCACAGCGAGTTTCCCCAGAAGAAATCATCGTCACAATTCCTTTTAGCAGTGGTAGGGAATTGCAAGAGAAGTTCAACGAATTCTTTAACTCCCGTGCGAATCAACCCTCTGAGTCTGTACAGAGCGAATCTAACTCAGAACTGCCGAAAATTGAATCAAACGTCCTCTTGGAGGAGAATAATTTTTTACTTTTAGTCCGAAATCGGTTGATTTATGATTTGGATTTGCGATCGCTCTCTCTAATTGCTAGCAAAGGTAATGTACTAGCTAATGCTGGTTCAATTCTCGATTTGGAATTTAGCTTGAAGACTCCTTGGGGAGCTAAAAATATTCAACTAACTGAAACTGCAATTGAGCCAGAAAAAAATGGCAATCGATTAGTGTGGAAACTCCAGCCTGGTGAGCTAAATCATATAGAAGTAGTTTTCTGGCTTCCTAGTCCCCTTGGGATCGGTGGGTTGTTAATTATCTTGTTTGTCTCAGGAGGATTGTACTTGAGATACAATTTCATGCCAGATCCCAGAATTCAGTTTCCTCCGAAAGCAGCAGCTATTCAGGAACAGTAGACTATTTATTTGTTGAATATTGTTAGCGAAGCCGATGGAGAATACATCGGCTTTTTTACACTTTACCCAGCGTTTTGTAAAAATGAGTCATAACGAATTAGCCAAAGAAATTGTTCGTCGATAGTTGTTAAAAATTTTCACCATAAATTTTGGGAACCTCTTGGTAGTTTATGATGAGCAAGTAACATTTACCACTTACTAGAAGCTGAAAATATTGAACCTGTGAACGCTTACATTTTCTTATTGTTGGCTTTGTTGCCTCTCACCTCTACCCCAGCTTTTACCCAAACGAACATATCTAGACCACGGTTCACTGCTACCCCAAAACCTACTGCAATAGCAATACCTAGCAAGTCCAAGAAGACAGTTCCCCTAAGGACATTTGCAGAGGATTTGGAAGCACTTGATAAAAGCTTAACTACGATCGCTTTTTCCTTGGCAAAAGGAGTAGTTGCTGTACTAAGTATTATCGTACTTTATCGGCTCGTCTTACTAATTGCCTACCGCTCATCCCAACTGATTATCGATAACTTCAGCAATTATTCTGGCGCTGATGAAGAACTGGACAGAGTATTACCAGGTTTGAGCCAACTAGCACGAGAAATGCTGGTACAAGAGATGAAAAGTGTCCGGCAGCGAATGAAGGAGCATATTAAAAGTGTTGGGCCAGAAACCTATCGTCCTCGTGATATGTTGCCACTACCACAAGCAACTCCAGAACAACGTCTCGCTGAATTAGTGGCTTCACTCAACGAGTTCACGCCTGACCAAATAGATCCAGTAGTGCAACTACTTAAAGTAATATTCCCACCTTTTGGCACTAAAGTTACTACTATCCTTCAAAGTCAAGGAAAAGAATATAGCAAGTTAGGGATTACCTTTGAAATCACAAATATAGAAGGTCGCCTGTCCTCTAAGCTCTACACCATTTGGGAGTTAGATGATCACAAGCCAGCAGAAACTCAAAATAAGTCGTCAACACAGACACTTAAAGACCGCTACAGGAGGCTTCTAAAACCATCTGCTCGTTGGCTAGCACTAGAACTGTGTAGACGGGAAATGGTAGTAGCAGTACCTTGGAGCTACTTTGGTCGCCGACGCCAGCGTTATCAAGGACAGATACATAACTTTTTTGGCACTCTCAATCAAGCTAGCGCCCCCGATCATGGCAACTTCTTTTACCAGTTAGCGATTGAGGATTTTAAACAAGCGATATATTTGTACCCACACTGGTATCAACCCTACGAAAATTTGGCTGAAACATATAGTATCTTGGGACAAGAATCTGAAGGTAAGGAAGGTATTCATTGGCAACGTCAGGCGATTCTACAATACGATGAGGCCCTAGAAAAATGTCAGGATGTATCTGTTGAACGTCGGATTACAGTTCGCAAAAGCATTGCTGGGCTATTAACAGGTGATGAAATTGAGATTCAAGCAGCAAAACAGAAAATTGAGCATATTTTGTTGGAATGGGATGACACATCAGAGTTAAACTACCGTGTTTTATATGACCTGGCATGTTGGTATGCGATCGCTCACCGTCAAAACCTCAGTGTAGAAAACGCAGTTCTAAAAGCCCGTTGCTACTTGGTTTATTCCCTCGTCAGAGACCGCGATCGCCTATTCTGGGATTGGGCAGGTAAAGATCCAGAGTTACAAGGCATTGGTAAAGTTGTTGCGGAATTGACATTCCCACTGTTGAAGAAATTAAATGAAGTTCCCGAACTTCCCATATTGAGAGGCAAGGAATTTGCCAAGCATATACAAGAAGTCATCAAAATAGTTCAGTCGTTGTAATTAAAAAGGAGATGAATCAAAATGAGTGATAACCAAGAACCAAAGGATGACTCTGAAAAAAAATCAAAACCAAAAATATCAAAACCAAAACCACCACCAACCATCGGAAAACCCCCCAAAACTGAGGGACCGGAACGACCAGTACAGCCTTTTTAAAGAGGCTTGTAGTCCCTTCAAAAAGGAGTTTTGCGTTTTTTTAATCCAAAGTTCCTACAATCATATCAAGTCTGCTCAATTACACCCATAATAACTACCCCACCCACCCTGCCGCAGTGCTTCACTTTGCCAAAGTGAGGCACTGCGGTGGACAACTTCCCTGCATAAAGCAAGTGCCGTAAGGGTTGGGTAGGGATAATGCGAGAACTATGGGCAATTTGCAGAACATCATATCAAACATTACTATTGCTATGTTCTCGTTGTTCGCTGCCATACCAACGTTCAGCAAGTGCATTGAGTTGATGAAGGATTTCAATGAGTTCCTGTCCGCGTTCTGTAAGACCGTAAGTGACTTGAGGTGGGATAGTTGGTTCATACTGGCGATAAATAATTTCTGCTGCCTCAAGCATCCTCAGTCTTTCTGTCAGCACTTTAGTTGATATGCCTTCTACTTGGCGCTTCAATGCACCAAAGCGAATAGGGCCGCGACTACACAACACCCATAGTATGTACATTGTCCAGGGCCCCGATAATAAGGACATCAAAATACTGATTGGGCAAGCATCAGGATTTGTAGAAGCAGACATCGATAAGTTAGCCAAAATTATCCGATAGTTACTATAAAGTAACTACTTTACTTTAGTAACTAGTTACTTTTAGTATCTGATGTAATGCTTTGAGATAAAGATTCAAAAAAAGTAAAAGCAGAAATCCTAGTTAATCAGGAGATATTTGTGGTAAACATTCTACATATTGATTCCAGCCCTCGTGGTGAACGATCGCACTCCAGAGAATTATCTAAGGAATTCGTCAGTGCTTGGAAGGCAGCACATCCTGAAGATGCGATCGCCTATGCCTATCGAGATTTAGGGCATCACCCAGTTCCTCACGTTGATGAAGCTTGGATTGCGGCGGCATTTTCACCACCAGAAACCCATACTCCAGAATTAACTGAGGCACTTAGGATTTCTGACGAACTGGTTGATGAGTTTTTGGCAGCCGATCGCTACGTCTTTGGAGTGCCAATGTATAACTTCAATATACCTTCCACCTTTAAGGCTTACATCGACCAAATCGTTCGCATTAACCGAACTGTTGCCTTAGATGCTCAAGGTTTTAAGGGGTTAGTCCAGGGCAAAAAAGCAGTTATCATCACAGCTCGCGGCGGTGACTTTAGCGCGACATCTCCTTTTCTTGCTTATGATTTCCAAGAACCCTACCTGCGGGCAATTTTCGGCTTTATTGGGATTACAGATATTCAATTTATTAACGCTAACAGCCTGAATGAAGGTGATGCCCGTACCCAATCTCTATCAGAAGCAAAGGCAGCAATTCAAGATGCGATCGCCCAGTGGTAATGTGATGCGGGGCATTGGGAATTGGGCATGGAGAAGAGACAAGGTAGACAAGGAAGAGGAGAGAGACAAGGGAGAGACTTGTTTAAGAATTCCCCCTTGTCCCCTTGTCTCCTCTACCTCCCGGTCACTGAGCGAAGCCGAAGTGCTGCTACCCCTGCTTCTTTAGGGTGACAACCGCTCAATCTTCCAAGTGCTATTATCTAAACGGCTATAGAGCAAGCGATCGTGCAGACGGCTAGGGCGTCCTTGCCAAAACTCAATTTCTGTAGGGATAACTCGTAAGCCGCCCCAATGAGGTGGTCGAAGAATCTCCTGATTTTCATGTTTGCTTTGAAACTCTTGCAAGCGCCGCTCTAAGACTTCTCGACTTTCTATGACCTCGCTTTGATTAGATACCCATGCACCCAGGCGACTGTTAGCTGGGCGACTGTGAAAATATTGGTCAGACTCAGTTTCGGAAACTTTCTCCACATACCCCGAAATTCGGACTTGACGTTCCAGTTCTGCCCACCAAAAGACTAAAGCGGCCTGGGGATTTTCTGCTAATTCTTGTCCTTTGTGACTATTGTAGTTAGTAAAGAAGGTAAAGCCCCGTCGATCAAAATCCTTAAGCAGCACCATTCTGGCTGAAGGCTTACCGTCTGGTGTGGCTGTGGCAATGGTCATGGCATTCGGTTCAGGGAGTTGTGCTGCTAGAGCCTGATCGAACCATTTTTTAAATTGGATAAAAGGATTGAGTTCTACTTCGAGTTCGCTCAAGCCTTCCAAGGTGTAGTCTTTGCGAAGGCCAGCTACAGTTTTGTCCATTGTGATTTGTTTCCTTGCTATCAGATACGCTTATATATATCTTTGTTAAAAATATCTATGATGATAATCAGTGCCATCAAGAATTTTACAAATTCTCTCAAGAAATATTTAAAATAGGTTGCGTCAGATGCGCCGTTCGACCTCCCTTCGACGTCTGTTAATTTATGGTCTGAGCGGTCCAGTTATCGCTCTCAATATCTGGCTACTATCCTTGCTGTTTCGCTATTTCCAGCATCCCATTACTGTTTTGAGCATTGCGGCGATTCTGGCTTTTCTGCTCAATTACCCGGTTAAGTTCTTTGAACGTGCCCGGATCACGCGCACTCAGGCGGTGATTATAGTTTTACTTGCAACATTAACCCTGCTTGGGATTCTGGGCGTTACCCTAGTGCCGTTGATCGTTGACCAAACAATCCAACTGTTAAATAAAATTCCTGATTGGTTAGGCGCTAGTCAAGCAAACCTAGAGCAGTTTGAGATGTTGGCAAAGCAACGACGTTTGCCAATCGATCTGAGGGTTGTGAGCAGTCAAATCAATGCCAACATTCAAAATGTAGTGCAACAGCTAGCTTCTGGTGCAGTAGGATTTGCTGGAACACTACTTTCTGGATTAGTTGACTTAGTGTTAGTCATTGTGCTTGCATTTTATATGCTTTTATATGGCGATCGCGTCTGGTATGGTCTGATCAATCTTTTACCCTCTAACATTGGAGATCCCCTCACCACATCTTTGCGCTTAAACTTTCAGAACTTCTTCCTTGGCCAGCTGTTACTAGGATTGTTCATGGTGCTAACTCTGACACCAATTTTCTTAGTCATAAAGGTGCCTTTTGCCCTGTTGTTTGCCATTTTAATCGGTATTTCAGAACTCATTCCCTTTATTGGGGCGTCTCTCGGCATTGGTCTGGTGACAATTTTAGTACTACTGCAAAATTGGTGGTTAGCAGTTCAAGTTGCGATCGCGGCAATTCTCATGCAGCAGCTTAAAGATAACTTGTTAGCTCCCAGGATACTCGGTAATTTTATCGGACTCAATCCCATTTGGATTTTTGTAGCTATTCTAATGGGATTTGAGATTGCTGGCTTGTTAGGGACAATTGTTGCTGTTCCAATTGCTGGTACTATTAAGGGCACTTTCGATGCGATTAAGAGCGGCAAGCCGAGTGATTTTGTCTCAACTGTCACTATTGCCCATGATTCGCCTCCTGATTAAGGGGGCAGGGGAGAAATCAATTCAAAATTCAAAATTCAAAATTCAAAATTCAAACATTGTACAACTTCTCCCTCCTGCCTCCTCTTTCCCAATTCCCAATGACGCCACTTGCTCCACTTGGGGAGACCCCAAGACCGCAGTGGCTCCCCAATGCCCAATGCCCAAGGTCAAAAGTTGCACAATCTAATCTCACAATTCACAATGGTGATCGATTACAAATTTTAAAGGATATTGCCAGCAGGCAATTTCTGAAAAAAAGAAGCGCAAGCGAATGTATAGAGTATACGCTTTGCCAATAGTCAATTAGTTTAGTCTTGAATTTACAGTCTTTTGATTCTCATTAATTAACTTAGAGCCTGTTGATGGAAGCTTCCGAGCTGTTAGAAACAATCACATTTTTGATTTACCAAGCCGAGCAGGGGGAAATTGATCCTTGGGATGTCCAAGTGATCGAGGTGATTGACCGCTATTTAGAACTGATGGCACCGGGGGCAATAATAAGAGGCTATGAAGCGGACTTGTCTCAATCTGGACAAGCATTTTTATCAGCATCAATGCTGGTATTATTCAAGGCAAATACCTTGATGCAATTGTCAACAGTAGGAGATGCACAAGATGGTGTAGAAGATGATGTCCTATTGGAAGATGAAGACGGTGTATTACATCAGGGTCATCGTCTACCCTTAGAACGGCAATTACGTCGTCGTCCAGCGGCAATGCCACCACCAAAGCGCCGGGTGACTCTGCAAGAGTTAATTGAGCAATTGCAGATTATGGCTAACCAACTGAAACTGGTAGAAAAAGTCAGCAAACCTATCCGTCCCAGGCGTCAACCTAGCGTTCAAAGTATGCGAGAGGCGCTGGAGTTAGCTCACCAAGAAAATCTGACAGAAGTCGCTGGGGAACTGGAGCAGGTGTTGAAATTGTCGGCAAGAGAGCTAAGTTTAGAACAAAATTGGTTGAATTTAGAACAACTTGTAGAATTATGGACTAAGACAAAGCTTCTTAACCAAAATGGGTCTGGACATAGGTCTGGACATGAGTCTAAACACAGTAACCTAGTTAGCGTTTTCTGGGCACTACTATTACTCTCGGCTCAATCGAAAGTAGAGCTATTTCAAGAGGACTTTTATCATGAAATTAAAATTCGCTTAATTAGAGATTCAGCTAATATCGGCAAACCTTTTGAGAATCCGATGAACTAAGCCCGTAAATTCGTGGCGAATTAAAGGTTTAAGTTTAAACGCACAAAGGAGGGAGGCAGCGCGTTGTGGGGGTTTCCACGGCAGTCGCTCATGGGGGGAACCTTCAAGGCTGCTTCCTACATTGTCATAGATTTTTGATTTAGCCCTAAAATCCGAGTAAATTGAAAAGATAAGCGATCGCTTGTCATCTAAGTATATCGATGGTTGTAATAAACGCTAAATTCCTGTTATCCCTATTCTGAGGGATGACTTAGAGCAGAAATAAAAACTGATGGTTAAGTATCACTCAATGAAAGTAAACTGGCTTGTGGTTGAGGAATAAATTTTTATGAAAGCGATGATTCTCGCGGCTGGCAAGGGTACTCGCGTGCGTCCGATTACGTACACTATGCCCAAGCCGATGATGCCCATCCTGCAAAAGCCAGTGATGGAGTTTTTGCTGGAACTGTTACGCCATCATGGATTTGACCAAATTCTAGTCAATGTTAGTCATTTGGCTGAGGAAATAGAAAACTATTTCCGTGATGGTCAACGGTTTGGGGTGCAAATTGCCTATTCCTTTGAAGGGAAAATTGATGACGACGGAAAACTGGTAGGCGAAGCGATAGGTTCTGCTGGAGGGATGCGGCGCATCCAAGACTTCTCACCGTTTTTTGATGATACCTTTGTAGTTTTATGTGGTGATGCTTTAATTGACCTGGATTTAACTGCGGCGGTTAAATGGCATAGAGCTAAAGGGTCGATCGCTACTATTATCACTAAATCTGTTCCGAAGGAAGAAGTTTCTAGCTATGGTGTGGTTGTGACTGACGAAGAGGGACGGGTCAAAGCTTTCCAAGAAAAACCTTCAACTGAAGAAGCCCTCAGCACCAACATCAACACAGGTATTTACATTTTTGAGCCAGAGGTTTTTAACTATATTCCCTCTGATGTTGAATATGACATTGGTAGCCAATTGTTTCCCAAATTGGTAGAAATCAAAGCCCCCTTTTACGCCATTCCTATGGACTTTGAATGGGTAGATATTGGTAAAGTCCCAGACTATTGGCGGGCGATTCGTGGTGTGCTGCTGGGTGAAATCAAAAATGTGCAAATTCCTGGTCATGAAGTCGCCCCTGGTATTTACACTGGCTTAAATGTCGCCGTAAATTGGGACAAAGTGGATATCACAGGCCCAGTTTACATCGGTGGAATGACGAGAATCGAAGACGGAGCTAAAATTGTCGGCCCAGCTATGATTGGCCCCAATTGTTGGATATGTAGTGGCGCAACAGTGGAAAACAGCGTCATTTTTGAATGGTCGCGCCTGGGCCCTGGAGTCCGGTTAGTTGATAAGCTGGTATTTGGACGTTATTGCGTAGATAAAACTGGCGCTGCGATCGATGTTCAAGCTGCTGCTTTAGACTGGCTGATTACCGATGCCCGTCAGACACCGCCATCACATACCCCTGTTGAGCGACAAGCGATAGAGGAATTGTTAGGAACGAATACAAATTAAAGTTAGGAGTTAGGAATTAGGAGTTAAGAGTTTGGAGTTTGGAGTTATTATTTCATATTTCCCTCTTCACTTCTAACTTTTAACTTTATTCCTAACTCTTCACTTCTAAACTCCTAACTTTATTCCTAACTCTTCACTCCTAACTCCTAACTATTTAAGTACGTATATCTTCTAAGACTCTGCTCGTAGGTTTGCAGTAGTCGCTGAGATTCCGCTAGGGTGATGCGCTTTTCTTCTAATGCTTTCTCGCAGCGCTGGCGAATGTTTTCCACCATATCTTCGGAGTCATACTGGACGTAGCTTACTACTTCGCTCATGGTGTCACCTTTGACAACGTGTTCAATTTGGTAGCCTTTGGGCGTTAATTGGATGTGAACGGCGTTGGTATCGCCAAACAGGTTGTGCAAATTGCCCATGATTTCTTGATAAGCTCCATTCAAGAACATTCCCAAATAATAGGGTTCTCCGGGCTTGTAGGTGTGCAATTCTAAAACCGACTTGACATCGCGCAGGTCAATAAAGCGGTCGATTTTACCATCACTGTCGCAGGTGAGGTCTGCTAAAATTCCTCGCCGTGTTGGTTCTTCATCTAAACGGTGGATTGGCATAATCGGGAATAGCTGATCGATCGCCCAGCAATCTGGTGCCGATTGGAACACTGACATATTCACGTAGTAGATGGAAGCCATGATTTTCTCTAGGTCTTCTAGTTCATCTGGTACGTATTCTTGCTGTCTAGTTATGGTAAGAATTTTTTGACAACAAGCCCAGTAGAGACGTTCGGCTTTAGCTCGTTCTCTGAGGCGTAAAATTCCTAAGTTGAAGCGGCTGATGGCTTCTTCTTTGAATTGTGTAGCGTCATGGTAGAACTCCTGATAATTCTCTTTGTTAATGGATTGGTAAGTTTCCCAAAGATAATTAATAATTGGGGATTCTCCCTCTTGTGGAGGTTCTGGGTTGTCGAGAGGAACATCACTAGTACTAAGAACATCAAAAATCAGTACCGACTGATGGGAAGCGATCGCTCGTCCACTTTCACTAATCAGTGTTGGTACGGCAATCTGCCGCTCTGCACAGGTATCTTTTAACTCTGCCACGATGTCGTTGGCATAGTTCTGCATGTTGTAATTTTTCGATGCATAGAAGTTGGTTTGGGAGCCATCATAATCTACGCCCAAGCCGCCACCAACATCAAGGTATTTCATATCAGCTCCCAGCATTGCCAATTCCACATAAATGCGGCTGGCTTCTTGGATAGCATCTTTAATCACATTAATGGCGGAGATTTGTGAGCCGATATGGAAGTGCATCAACTGCAAAGAATCGAGCAAGTTAGCTTCGCGTAACTTGTCAACAGCCTCGATGACTTCAGGCATTGTCAAACCAAATTTAGCGCGATCGCCACTAGAGGTTCCCCAACGTCCCATGCCTTGAGTACTGAGTTTAGCACGAACCCCTAATATCGGTTTAATACCTAACTGGCGATTGGCATCAATCACCAAATCAACTTCTTCAATCTGTTCTAAGACAATGATTGGTGTTTGCCCTAGTCTTTGGGCTAACATTGCCGTTTCGATGTATTCTCGGTCTTTGTAGCCGTTGCAAACTAACAATGCTCCTGGTGTATCCAAAATAGCTAGAGCAATCATTAATTCTGGCTTGGAACCGGCTTCTAAACCAAATTGATGGGGTTTGCCAAATTTCACTAAATCCTCAATCAAATGCCGTTCTTGATTGCATTTGACGGGAAACACACCACGGTAGACACCAGGGTAATTGTAGCGGGCGATCGCTTTGGCAAAACAAGCATTCAACCGCTCAATCCGGTCTTCCAATATATCGGAAAAGCGAATCAACATGGGAAGTCCCAAGTTGCGCTGTTTCATGGAGTTGACCAATTCAAACAAGTCAAGAGATCCCCCGCGATCGCCCTTGGGTGACACGGTAACGTGACCAGCAGCGCTAATGGAAAAATAAGGTTGTCCCCATCCTTCAATGCGGTACAAGGCTTCGCTATCCTCAATTTTCCAGGAGCGAGGTAAATCTCCTGTGGTAGAACTCGGTGGTAACAGTTTTTTGTGCTTGTGATTTTTCACTTCTTTTTGTCCATTGGACGGTACTTGTACCACCTCGTCAGATGTAGCAGTTGACTCAACACCCATTTCTTCCTAACCTCTGTTTTTCACCCACGAGTTAACAATTTAGCGCATTCATTTCGGAACGTATATGCACCCAAGGATAATTTCTGAGATAAACTCTGATTGGTCAAGAGTCGTATGTCATTAGTCATTAGTCATTGGTCATTAGTCACTTGTACTGAGCGAAGTCGAAGTATTGGTCATTAGTGCAAAACCCTTGTACTCAAGACAGAGGACGACAAAGGACGAAGGACAAATGACAAGATAAAAACTTTATTAAGCTTTGGGAGATAGCAATGGAACGTACATTCTTAGCAATTAAGCCTGATGGAGTACAGCGGGGACTAGTGGGGGAAATTATCCGTCGCTTTGAAACTAAAGGTTTTACCCTAGTTGGTTTAAAGTTACTAAAAGTCAGTCGAGAATTGGCTGAACAACACTATGATGTTCACCGGGAACGTCCCTTTTTTGCTGGTCTAGTTGAATTTATCACTTCTAGCCCAGTGGTAGCAATGGTATGGGAAGGTGATGGTGTCGTTGCATCTGCTAGAAAGATTATTGGTGCGACGAACCCTTTAACAGCAGAGCCAGGAACGATTCGGGGCGATTTTGGTCTGAATATTGGTCGCAACTTAATCCACGGTTCTGATGCTCAAGAAACCGCGCAACGGGAAATAGCCCTATGGTTTAAGGATGAAGAATTAGTCAATTGGCAACCACACTTAACGCCTTGGTTGCACGAGTAATGGGGGGTTAGAAGTTAGGAGTTAGGAGTTAAAAGTTAGGAGTTAAAAGGGAACTCCAAATAAAAAAATACTCAACTACTTTTTGTGGGGTGGGCGACACGATCGCCCCAAGCCTTGGGCAGACAAGATGTCCACCCCACAAGATTGAAGAATTTATTTGTTGGAAGTCCCAAAGTTAAAAACTCATAATAATTAATAACTCCTAACTCTTCCTTCCTCCTCAATTATTTAGAAAGTTCGCTCTTTTCTGGTTCTACTTGGGGTAATTCAGTACTAACGCGCTTAGAAAATCCCCAGCCTAAAATCAGGAAGATAGCAGCAATCATAATCCATTCTGGTGGAACTAAACTATCGTTGACCACTTTTAATAACAAACGCAAGCCCACCAACGCTACAGTTACATAGCCTGCGTCTTCTAGGTTTTCGTATTCGTCTAGCCAACGGATAAACAATCCCGCCATGAATCGCAGCGTAATAATACCAATTGTTGCACCCGTTAACACTAGCCATTTTTCTTGAGAAACTGCGATCGCAGTTGTGACGCTATCCAAAGAAAATGCCAAATCTGTAAATGCAATCACGGGTATGGCTTGCAACAATGAATTAAAACGCGGGCCGTGATGGTGTTCGTCCTTAGATTCTTCCGAGGTAAAGTGTTGGAATACCAACCACAGCAGATAAGCAGCGCCCAATAATTCAAATTGCCAGAATTGTTGTACCCAAGTAGCAGTGAGAATCAGGGTGATTCGCAGCACGTAAGCAACGACTAAACCAAAGTTGAGTCCTTTACGCTCAAGTTCTTCGTTTTCCAGCCCCTTAGCGATCGCAGCGAGGGCGATCGCATTGTCGGCAGATAACAACGCCTCTAAAAGCACCAGGATCGCCAGAACTATAAGGGCTTCAAGGCTGAAATGAAAGTCGAGGTAATCAAAAATTCGGTCTAGCATTCCGGGTTTCTCAAGCAGAAAAAATTAAATTTTGACAAGAACAGAGATTTTCATGTTAAAAAGCGCAATAAATTGCCACTCTAATTCAGCTTAACGTGGTTATGGTGCATTTTGAAGAGGGTTAAATCTGTGCAATAGCCCTACAAGTGAGGTAATTTGCGTATAAGTCAATACACCCAAAGTTTTAACATCTAGTTTAGTGCGATCGCAATGGACTCTAGTCAGTTCGCATCTTGAATTAGAATATGAGAACAATGCTCAGTTACCAGTTCGTCTTGCCCGTTTTCTCAAAACTTCAGGTTATGACACGATCCACACCAGAGACTTACCACAAGAAAATGCTACGCCAGATAATGAGATTAATGCCGTATCAATTCAATAAAATCGAATTTTAATTACCAAAGATGTGGATTTTGTCAACTCTTTTTTAACGGTTTAAGAACCTTATAAATTACTTTTAATCACCACGGGGAATATTAATAACTCAGAATTGAAATCCCTATTTATAGCTAACTTCCAATCTGTAGTTGAATTGTTTAAGCACCATTCCTATATTGAAATAAACCGAGACACCATTATTGTGCATCAGTAGTCTCTATCAAATTTCTAAATCACACATAGACTCGATGTTGCTAGGGAGCTATGTCTTCTATGAATTGGCTTTAATAGACAGTGCCTTAATAAGGCACTCTACAAATTGGGGATTTTTTACTGAGATTTTGCTAATTATGCTGAATGAAACCAACTAATGAACAAGCAATTGAATTATTTAAGGTATGTCAGGATTTAACTCAGATGTACCTACCAATTTACTTGGTGAGATTAGATGAACGGACAACACGCATTTACATTCTGGCTGGACAAAGCTTTGAAGTAGAAATATTGCCAAATGGGAGGGTAAGATATTTATGACTAAGGTAAATTTTCAAGGGATGACTAAACAAGAGTTAAGAGCTTATGTGTTGGAACATCGAGACGATCGAGAAGCTTTTTATGCATTAACGGACAAACTTAGAGAAGAACCAGGGATTGAAATTACCTCAACAGAGCAGATGCATGAGCTAATTGAAGCAAAGTTAGATGAGGCTGATGCAAGAGATGCTTATACAGCATTAGAGGAAATTGCAGGGCTGGGGACAAAACCCTTTGAAGAAATTAAAAGAGAGTTAGGGATATGAGCTACCAAGTAGCATTAGCACCTTCAGCGGTGCAGAAAATTACAGAATTAGACTTAGAGGTGCAGCAACGACTAGCGAAAAAGTTAGAGGAACTAGCATTAAATCCACATCCAGAAGATGCTCATCCATTGAAGGATACTGAAGGGCTGTATAAGGTTCGTTTGGGTGAATACCGCATTATTTACCAAATTCAGAATCAACCGTTACTACTAACGGTGATAAAGATTGCACATCTCAAAGATTATTAAAGCTTATCTGGAAAAGCGATCGCCTATATACCACCCAATAGCAACCAAAATAAAACATGAAAACCCTTGAGTTCAAAATTTACTCTACCACTACGCAATTCTAAATTTCACAAAATCTCTGTTAACTTTCCAACAAGAGTATTTGCTAAATCCAATAACCTGATGTCATCTGTATCAACACTATTCCCTTCACCAGCTAACAAGTGTATTACAGCAGATAACCTGTCATTGGTTTGAGAAATTCTCCAAGCCTCATCTAAGTTTACGGCAAAATCAAACAGCGATCGCTCTCTTAAATGTTCTCTTACCCTCACAGCTACATTATCATTACTGACCAGAAATTCTTTAATAGTATCTAATTGAAAACTACCTAATATTTCGTCATGTCCCCACGTTTCTAGCCAGTCTCCCTCCACATCTTCAACGTAAATATTGACAAAATCAACTCCATAAGTTAGCCAGTTTTGCTGCATTTGTCGCGCCGTCGCTAAAGCTTCAGCAAATGTATCTACTTGATTGTTGCAGTGAGTTTCTCTCTTATTAGGCATAAAAGCTGTAATTAGCACGTAAGTATATAGGCTAGACACAAATCTGAAATATGAAATTCCTGAAAAGTCACGAAAATTTTAAATATTTGCCACCAGAAAGGTAATCACTGTTATACAGGGCCACGTTGACTAACTGGTTGACAAAATTAGCATCTTTGGGATTGTAACTTAAGAACAGCCCCCTCTCGATTTCCCACGATCGCAGTGTATTTTGCCAAGCTTCGTACTTTTGGTGATTGAGTTCTTCACTAACACTGGTAACTTGAATGCACAGTGGTTGATTGTTACGACTAACAATTAAGTCTGTTGCCATAGAAAGGTCGGCTATATAACGCTGCCAAAAACTACCTTCTCGCTGAACAATATCTTGAGCTATCGATCTAATGATATCATTATCAACCTGATTAAACTCGCCTGCCATCAATTTTTGTTTCCAAATATAAAACTTGGAGTCACTTGCATTGAACCATCTGGGAAAGAGATAACCATACCAATATCTCTCAATTGGCGTCATCATCTCGAACTTTGCTTTTTGTTCCTCTTCTGAAGGTAAGGATTTAATCATCAGCCAAATTGTAGAATCTGTAATTACCTCTAGCAGAAAGGCAATTACAAAGGGTTTTGCAGTCAGAGAACCTGGCTTGATGTCTTTTACCCAACGATTGATTTCATCTAATCTTCTCGCTAGATTATGATCTATCGAGGAGGCTTGCTCGATAAGGGACTTTAACCGATCCTTAATTTCTGTTGCTTGCAAACGATGCCCTACTTTCAGAAAATTACGCTTTTTTACACATTTATTACTAGATTTTAACTTGAAAATGTATTTAATTAATCTCCTAATGCAATCGAATATTCTCTAGGTCGATGCCCTGTAAACGTGAAGCCTCCCGCAGTCGATCTATTTCTTACTCTGCTTGTTTAGTCCGTTCTTCTGCCTCTTCGGCACGTAAACGTTCTTGTTCAAAATAACTTAGTTTTCTGAAATAGCGTCAGCAATCGATTCTACAGTAGTAGGTTCAGACATTAGCGATCGCTCGTAAACCCGAGAAATCTCCTATGTACCGAGTATAGGCATGAGCAATCAGTGCAATGAGAAACAAGATCCCTGGCTTTGTAAAAATAAGTTGTTGGGAATCTTTAAATTTTATCTTAATTTCATTGGATTATTAGATAGTTAAAATTAGAAATATGTTAAGTAAGATTTATGCAACTGCTATTTTTCAGGAATGGCTTTTTAGCGCTAACTTTTGTTGCGATCACTTCAACTAGTGGGTTCATTACAAGCTGTAGCAATACTGCTTCCCAGAACCAAAGCCAAGCGCCAAAGGAAACCACCAGCAATGCTAATGACAAGCAGATGATGAATCATGGTGGTGGCATGATGAATCACAGTATGGGAATGGATTTAGGCCCAGCCGATGCTAATTTTGATTTACGATTTATCGACGCTATGACACCGCACCATCAAGGGGCTGTGGAAATGGCAAATGTTGCGCAGCAGAAATCAAAACGCCCTCAAATCAAAAAGCTAGCAGACAATATCATCAAATCGCAAAACCAAGAAATCACTCAGATGAAGCAGTGGCGACAAGCTTGGTATCCCAAGGCGGGAGATAAACCAATGGCTTACAACAGTCAAATGGACCACATGATGGAAATGTCATCTGACCAAATGAAGACTATGATGATGAGTCAAGATTTAGGTGCAGCTGATGCAGAATTTGATCTGCGCTTTATCAATGCGATGATTCCTCACCATGAAGGCGCTGTAACAATGGCGCAAGATGCCTTAAGTAAGTCTAAGCGACCTGAAATCAAGAAATTAGCCCAAGAAATTGTGAAAGCCCAAGATATAGAAATTAAACAAATGCAACAGTGGCGAAAAGCCTGGTACAACAAGTAATACCAATTCAAAATTCAAAATTCAAAATTCAAAATTAGGGAAGCTAGACAGAACAAAGGTTTGGGAGTATGTATCTGTCGCATTCTTTTTTAAAATTGGTATAATATTATGTATTCTGTTCGATAAAATTGTTACCTTCTCGGTTTCCTGTCTCTGAACCAGTAGGAGGCATAATTACCAATTTTCCAAATTTATTGCGCTCAATGCGTAAGTCACGATTCATCTGACAGAACTCAAAAAATTGTTCGTCTGTCATTTGCATTGATGACGGAATTTGCAAAACCAAAGGAGATGAGAACATCGGGATTTCCTCCAGCTTCAGATGCCTAGCTCACTGACTATATTCTCAGGCAAAAAGACAAAGAAAAGACAAAGAAAAGACAAAGACGCAAAATTATAACTTTGCGCCTTTGATTTTTTATCTGAAATCATTTTCAGATTTACTTGTTAGGCTGAGGAGTCATCCGCAGATAGGGTTTGATTTCCTCATAACCTTTGGGGAATTTCTCTTTAAGTACTTCTGGATCTTTAAGTGAAGGGACAATTACAACATCCTCTCCATCTTTCCAGTCAGCTGGTGTCGCCACGCTGTAATTATCAGTCAATTGCAGAGAATCAATCACCCGCAAAAGTTCATCAAAGTTACGTCCTGTACTAGGAGGATAGGTGAAACTCAGGCGGAGTTTCTTATTGGGGTCAATCACGAAAACCGATCGCACTGTCACAGCCGCATTAGCATTCGGGTGGATCATGTCGTACAGATCGGCAACCTTGCGATCTGCATCCGCTAAAATTGGGTAGTTCAGAGTGGTGCTTTGAGTTTCTTCAATGTCTCCCACCCAGCCTTTATGGGATTCTACGTCATCAACGCTGAGTGCGATCGCTTTGACATTGCGCTTGTCAAATTCTGGTTTAAGCTTGGCAACTGTGCCAAGTTCTGTTGTACAAACAGGTGTAAAATCAGCAGGGTGAGAGAACAGCACAACCCAGCTGTCACCTGCCCATTGGTAAAAATCGATGTCGCCGTGTGTTGAGGCTTGCGTAAAGTTGGGTACTGTATCACCTAGACGGAGAGCCATGAGAGATTCCCTGTAGTTAGAAAAGCATATATATTCTAGTATGCCATCATGACATAAAACCCCTATTTCCCAGTCGGAGTTTAGCAGTTTGAAACAAAATTTTAGGTTATCAGCGCTCTCGGATAACGGAAGAAAGAGAGGTAAAAACTATTAGACCTCTTGCAAAAATATATTTTTGCACTCTTAGGGGAAAGGGTAAAGGTTAAAGGGAAAGGATTTTAAGTTTCTTTACCCTCTTCCCGGACAAATGCCAATAATTCTATTGACTAAAGTTCATATATATGCATTTAATTAATATGTCTTCCCTATAGATTTTTATTTACATAGAGGATTGCAAATATCAGGGCGATAGATGACTACAAGCTATTGCAGGTCTAGGCTTATTGAGTTGCAATATTTCCACATTATTGCAGAATTACGAGAAATTTTTTTTTAGCATAGATACAAGATTTTGAAAAATTTATAATCTGTTAAAAATTAATTTTATAAAGCAAGTATTGAGAATAAAGACTACAAAATATTTCTTATTTTTGAATAACTTATGATGATACTAACCTTTTTAGCGATTGGTGTTATCCTCAGCACAACTACGAGTTTTGTTTTTGGAGTTCCTTGGTTGATGCCAATTTTAGGTGCTGCTATATCCTATCCCATTTTCTTTTTACAAGTGCGTCGTCAAGAATATAAAAGTGCTTTTTGGTGGATGTTACTGTGGGGAGTTTTGCAGAGTATTGCCGTGATTATCGCAACAACAATCGCGCCACAAACAGCAGCAAAAGTTATCCTTCGTGGACAGTCATACACTACAGAAATGTTCCACTGGATTCGCACGGGAGAAGGTATGGAAGGAACAATCCGTTTATTTTTACCAGACCATTTATTGCACTACGGAATTTTTTGTATTCTCTGCGTTGTCACCTTAAGTAGTGCAGCATTGATATTTGGTACTTGGATGCTAAACTACATGAATTTTTATGTTGCAAAATTAGTAAAAGTTAGTGCTAAACCCTGGCTAGCAGCTATTTTAGGATGGTATCCCTGGTCAATTTTGCGAATAATCGGATATATCGCTACTGGGGTGGCTCTAGCTGCATTAGGATTAAATCTAATAACTCGCATCAGAGGCGAAGTTCCAAAGTCTCCCTTTCCGAAAACTTATATGTTGATTGGAATTGGTTTTGTGATTGCGGATATCGTTGTGAAAGCGGTTCTAGCACCTATTTGGCAAAAACTGCTTTTATCTGCATTGGGTTAAATTCATTTGTTTGTGAGAATTTTTTGGTAGGCTTGGATTGTTTGCTTTGCGATCGCATCCCAGCTAAAATTTTCCAAGGCATACTTTTGAGCGTTTAATCCCCGCCGTTGACGTTCTGCGGGATTTTGCAAAGCTTCTTGTAGTAACTCTACCAATGCTTGCACATCCGTTGCGCCTACCCAACCCGACTCACTATCACGTATCTGTTGACAAATATGCACTTGGTCAGAAATGACTACAGGTACACCTGCTACCATCGCTTCAGCTACAGCAATCCCAAAATTTTCGTAGTAGGAAGGTAAGACAAATAAATCAGCAGCTTGTAGTAAACTAACTTTGAGTTCACCAGAGACAAAACCTGTAATTGTAGTGTGCGATCGCAATGGTGAATTTTGAATTTGGGATATTATCTTTTGTTCGTAATCTGGTTCTTGGGGATTTGTCCCAGCTAAGACAAAATAAAACTTATAACCAATCGCTAACAGTTTCTCTAATGCCGGAATCAACAAATTCAACCCTTTTTTCGGGTCAATTCGTGACATAAACAGCACCAATGGTACATCCTTTGGTATTTCTAACTGACTATATACATTTTTAATAGAAGATTGACGGGGAATCACACCCAAGGGAATCACCAAATCTGGTGTAGATACTCCAAATCGTTCTGATATTTTAGCTTCTTGGTCGCTGGTAAAATGAATTGCTGCCGCACTAGCTAAATTTTGACGTTCTATAATTGCAGCATAAAGCTGTTTTAATTGCTTTTTCTTTTGTAAATCAGCCGGATCGAGAGTACCCAAAGGACGGAAAATATAAGGTAGCTTTTGCTGACGACATACAAGAGCAGCAGCACTAATTATTGGCGAGAATAGAGCGTGAATATGTGCTATGTCAAACTTATGAGCGTGACGTTTTAGCCAGTTTAATAAATCGAGGGAAAATTTGTAGCGACGAAACGGCGCGCAACGAAAGTAAATTATTTCATAGCCATCTTGTTTAATTGGGCGATTTAAAGGAACATCCAGAGGTGTTTGACCATTATCGCCATTACTATCAGTTGTGAGAATTGTAACTTCTACTCCCTCTTTTACTAAGGCTGGAGCTAATCCTAGTACCATTTGACTAGGCCCACCGTAAATTAGAGAAATTGAGGGAACAATTTGTAACACTTTCATTTTTTTGTCATTTATCATTTGTCATTTGTCTTTTGTGATTTTTCATTTGACTTTTGCCCTTTATTATTCACTAATGACCAATGACTAATGACTAATGACTAACTTTTTATAAAACTCTAATTGCTGTTTAGCCAAAGCTTTATTTGTATATTGAATCATTGCTTTTTGATAACCCATTTCACCGAGAGTATGAGCAAAATCTGGTTTATCCATTAATTGAACTAAGCAATTAGCAAGAGCTTGAATATCACCTTCAGGAAATACTAAGCCAGCATCACCAATTACATAGGGAATTTCTCCAGAATCGGAACCAATCACAGGAACTTGGCAAGCCATTGCTTCAATTAGGACATGACCAAATTGCTCTTTCCAGCCAGCAGAAGTTAAGGTTTTAAACTTGTAAGTTGTTTCTGAAGGTAATACTAAAGTACTCATTAAATTGATATAACTTGCAACCTCATGATGGGGAACACTTTCTATCAAAATTAATCTTTCTTTAATATTGTTTTCTGCCGCAATTTTCATTAATTCACTTTGCAACTCTCCTCGTCCTAATAATAGTAATTTCCAAGGTTTATTTTTCAAAGTAGTTAAAGCTTGCAAAAGCGTTAACAAACCCTTTTCTTGCACAAAGCGACCTACAAAACCTACTATAAAATCTTCTTTTTCGATGCCCAATTTAGCTGCTAATTCTGGTTGAACTTTGGAAGTAAATAAATTTTCATCTACACCCAGTTGTGGCATGACTTTAATTGCACCTGTATATCCTCGTTGCCGCAAAATTTCTGCTCCATCTTGATTGCCAGAAATAATACCGTGGCTGTGCTTGAGGTTATATTTCTCTAATAAAGAAATTGGTAGTTTTAGTTGGTAAGGAAGATTCCACCAGGTAAAAAATATATTTTTAGAATTGAGTCCTAGTAGCTGATTTAAGACAATCATTTGAGTATAAGCCAAGGCTCTAGAACCTTGTTCAACTTGGATGATTTGCGGGCGGAATTGTTTTAATAAATATATCAAATCAGCGCCAAAAGTAAGAAGTCCCTGATGATTTTGACTAAAATTAGAAACTGGAACTATTTTAAATCTGCCTTCATCACGGTATTTAGTTTCAATAATTTTGTTTTGTACACCGCCTGGTTTCCAGCGCTTTGGGACTACAACTGTCACTTCAATGTCCTGTTCTAGTTGAGATAAAGCGCGTAATTTTTCACAGTTGAGGTCTACGATATAAGTATGACTAGCAACTAAAATTCTCATTTTTCATTTATTCTTTGTTATTCACTAATGACCAATGATAAATGACTAATAACTAAACTTGTTCATCCAATCGACTGTAAATTTGACCATCGTTCCAAAGTGATTGAATGACAGTACCCAAGGCTTTGAAAAAACCCAAAGTGTAGAAAATAGCGCGAGTGGCAATTTTGATGGGGGAACCGCTTTTGTGACAAGGTGGGCGTCCCAGAACATGACAGTCAAATAAACGACCATATAAACGCAAAGCTTGAGTTGCAGTCAGGTTTTTCAGCCCCAGTAAAAAATGGTTGTGGTAGAAGGTGAGTTGATATTTTAGCGATCGCATACTAATATCGTGACAACCCCCTGTTTCTTCGCCTAAATGCACCAAATGGGCTTCTGGGTCGTACCAAATCTTATACCCAGTTTGTCGCAACCGCAAACAAAAATCTGACTCTTCGCGCACTGCACTCCCGCCAAACCTCTCATCAAACCTCAATCCATACTTAGTAAAAATTTCGCCGCGAAATGACATATTACAGCCCCTCGCTGTCAGTACTTGTTGGGGTTTGATAGTATGTACTAAATCAATATGATACCAAGCAATTCCTGGGTCCATAGCTTCGGGAGGCAGATATTCAATCTGTAAATTTCCTCCAGAATCACCTAATTTCATTTTGTCAAAGACTCGACCGGCTACAGCCCCCACCTCTGGGTTTTGTACGTAATTTTTCGCATGGGCTGCTAACAATCCAGGGGTTAACTGAACATCATCATCAATAAACAATATTATTTCACCAGATGACCGCCGGATGGCATAATTCCGCGCCCCTGGCAAACTTGCCCAATCTAAGCGCAACCATTTAATTTTACCTGCCTTTGCCATCTCTTCTAGGTAGGCTTGAATTTCTGGTTGGTGTTTTGGAGTTTGGTCTACAATTAAAACTTCAAAATTTGGATAATCCTGTTTTAAGACATCCACAATGCTATCGCGTAGCGCTTCTTCTCGTCCGTAGGTTGCAATAACTACAGTAACTAATGGCCAATTATTCATAAATTTTATTAAGTAATTTTACTACCTATATAATAGCCTTGTAGAAATTAATTTTCATGAAATTCAGTAAGTGGCTATTGCTTTAATTTACATACTGTATTTTCACGGATTTTGGAAAACCTCACTTTCATTCCTCTCCCTGACTACGAAATTACTTACCCATCAATAAGTATCATCGAAAAATAAGTGTATGGCGAGAATTTCGAGGTAGGTTTGAAATACTGAGGTATTTTTGACCTCCAATCATATCTTTGGCCATTTTTATTTCATTTAAATTGTTTTTAGACGTTTTTTCTTCTTTTTTTGATCGGGGTTGGCTTCTTCCTTATCTTGTTTCTCCAGTTCTGGTAACTTAAAAAGAACTCCTGCAAAAAACCAATAATAAGCTGCAACAGGATCGACATCCAGAGGATAGTAGTAAGTGTTGGTGCTAATAAACAATATAAACACCCATAAAGCTGCTCCGGAACTACGGAAATTACGGTTCTTTATAGAGCGATAGGTTTTAAAGCCCAGAACTGTTAAAGTTGTTACCAAACCCAGAAACGATAGTAATCCAAAAATTCCCACTTCATAAAGTACTTTGGGGTAGTAGGTTTCCACAAGCTTAGTTTGACCCATCACACGAGCAGAGTTTGTGGCTCGTCCTAAGCCGCTTCCCAATGGCCCGTCTACGTTTTTCCAATTTTCTTCAAATTGCTGGATGATAAAATCTTGAGGTGGTGAAGCGTTCCAACGACTGATAAAACTCTCGGTTCTCTCTTGTACGACAGCAGGGTTACTCACCATCGCAATTCCCAGAATGAAGGCAAGTCCCACGCCTATGGGGATAAATCGTTTCAGATTGCCAAGTTGTCCGGTAAGCAATAGCAAAATCCCGAAGCAGATTGGTACTAAAGCTAAGGCTATTCTCTGTCCAGAGATTACAGCATCGATAAAGACTCCCGCTATAGAAGCTAAACCGATAATCCGCCATATTGGTGAGGGATCGGTGAAGCCGGTGGCAAAGGTAAAAAAGGTGCTAGAAATTAAAAACCATGCCCATTGCCAAGGAGCTACAAATGTCCCTGGTAGACGAATAACTCCTTCTTCGGGACTATATACTAGCGCTCCACCAAAATAACATCGGGCTTCGAGTGTTGCTCTAAATAAAGCATCTCCTTCCAGACCTCTAGTACCCTGACAGACACCAGTTAGTAGTAAAAAATATTGAATAAATCCCAGCGCGCAGCAAATCAGTGTAAGGACAATTTGGAGGCGCAATAAAAATAGAAAATCCCGCTTATCGCGAATTAGATAGTAGGCACAACCAATCAAAGGGACATAGCCTAAAAATACTTTTAGTCCCAAAATTCCCATACCTAATGGTATTTCTGGGGGTGCTTTTTCTAATAGTCCTGCACTAGGCGGGTTAAATTGCTGTCCACCATTAACAAACAACAGTGTTAGCAAACTGCAAGCCAAAACAATATAAAGTGGGATTTTAATGCCTTTGGGAATAATTAAGGGTAGCCCCTGTCTACGGCAAGTCTGCCAAAGTCCAATTAGCGCTGGAACGTAAAAGGCATCTTTAGCTAATTGGAGTATGGGACTATTGCCCAAGTAGTAGGTGACAGTACCTCCCACAGGTATGTAAATGATGAAGGCATATAGAGCTTGGCGCGGATATTTGTAGGAAAGGGACATGACTATTATCCCTAACACGCCAGGGACTGCTGCTTTAATTCCAGCTACGAAAAAAAGTAGAATGCCAACGAAGACACCGCCAAAAATGGCGGTGGTGAGTAAGCTAGTGAGTTCTTTACGTACTTGAGCAGATTTGCGCTTTTGGGCTAACTGTTCTTTGAGACTAAGGGTAGAAGTTTCCTTTTTAGCCTGCTTTTTCGATTTTTTAGATTGCTGAGATTTTGATTTAAATTTTGGCATAGTGGCACTGTAGCCTATCAGCCTCGCAAAAGACTCCATTATATAGGACTAATATTTGATTTATAAAATACACGTAGGGGCCAGTGCGTTGCGGAGGTTCCCGACACTTGAGTATTTGCTTTAAGCGTTGGCGCAGCCTCTTAACGTGAGTTCGACAAGCCCTTTTTTGACCTCTCCCCCAACCCCTCTTGGACACGGAGAGGAAAGCCAAAACCCTAATTTCTCGTTGCTTCTCCCTTTCCCCGTGGGAGGAGGGAGGTTGTCCGGGAGAGGTTCATCGAATTCACGTCATTTTAGCCTTGCCATGCCACTACGGCACAATTTCAAGCTTTTGGTGCGTTACACTTCGCTAACACACCATAGAAGACCATTTATGAGATTTTTCTAAAAACAATTTAAAATTCCGATAGTTGATAAATCTCTTTGGATTGCTGTAATTTGTATAATCCAAATTCATCTTTCAATGATTGATTTAACAATTTCCGATTAAAAATACTAAATCTTAATCTTGTTGAATTGTTAAAAAGATTTTCTCCTGTTGCCAAAATATAAACTGCACCTGGAAATGGTAATGATTTAATGGCTTTTGCTTTGCTCTTTAAAATATCTCTGACTTGAGCGTGGTCTATATAATATTTATAGTATCCGTAGCCGCGATTATATTCTGCGGTTTCTGGCAAATTATTCAAATCATATCGAATAATGTTACAAGTACCGCACATTTTATAAAAATTGCTTCTCTTGATATATATGTAATCACTGCCTTCTTGATATTTATAACCTTTATTTATAAACCATCCATTAGAATCAGGGTGTTGTTGAACAAATTTGGCTAAATTTCCACTAACACAATCGTCAGCATCAACTGTCATAGTGTGAGTGGGATAAAATTGACGTGCATACATCAATCCTTTTAAGATTTTACGCCCTTTATCTGTGTCTCCTTTGGCTACAGGGGTAGGCTCGTTTGGAAGTGGAAAATTAACTGTAATGTATGTAATATGAGGATGAGTGAATTCTATTTTGGGCTTTTCGTTACAAACAACAATAACGTGAAAGTTAGGTGAGGTTTGATTGCAAACTGATTTAATACATCTTTCAAATAATTGTGTAACACGCTCCCAAGAATTGGAAACTTGTGCACTTTTGAGTGGGATAACAAAAACAAGCACTGTATTTTATCAGAACAAACAGCTAGGAATCTCGAAGCAAATAATAACACGTTATGACTGACGCTAAGACTAAATGTCAGTAGATCGAAAAGTTTTGTAAGTTGACGAAAGAATCAGGGTTTCAGACGAGGTTTCGCTGTTGACGATCGCGAGCGATGTCTACGACGAACTGCGCCTATACTTGTACTGCACCCTTAAACCACCAACAACACTCGTTCCTTGAAAAGCAGACTCTAACAGGATTCCGGCAAATTGTGTTTCTAAACTCTAATCAACGGCTGGTAAGGGTTCTGGAAAAATTTTCGGTCTACTGACAGTAACACAAGCCAATTACCCGATTTCAGACAATTCGAGTTACTTGCTGATTCACACGGGGACGACCAAAGCGTTCCCAAGCACTCCCTCCTCGCAAAAATAGCTCTAAAAAGCGCAATGGTTCTCCTGAATCGCCTCTTGACCAACCAGAACTACCAGGAGCAAAGGCTAAAGTTCCTTCAGACACCTTAAAACTGCCATCAGAATACACTGCATCGCTGACCACATCTCCAATTCGGATCGCAATCTTGCTTTGAGGCTCCAAGTTAACTGTATGGGCCCCAATAGTTGTTTTAATGTTGCCGTAGCCATCAATCCAGGCAATGCGATCTGGTGGAACATCTGGAATTTGCTCGCTCTTGAGGCTATCTCCCAGAATGCTAAAATCTTCATTCATAACCGCAGCCGCAGCCGGAGGAAATACATCCCGCGAGCGAAACTGCGAACCACCACGGGAAACGTTGACGACTCGCAACTCCTTTGTATGGTCTTTAATAAAGGAGAGGGTGTAGCCTGCATTCACACCCACGACTTTTACACCATTGGATAGAAGGGCATAAGTTAGCCCTTCACCTTCATTATCTCGACGAGCTTCAGGATCGTCCTGACGAGGGGCACAGTTGTGATAAATTAGGCGATCGCTAGGGCCAGGGTTGAGTCCGAGTTGGGCAATCCAGAATCCCGTTGCTAAGGTACTGAATGCTGGAACCGAAAGCAAATGAATTTGAGCATCGGGAAAAGTCATCAGCAGACGTTGTGTGACTTCAGTAAATGCCGGATCTCCTGTACCGTAGTCTGCAATGACGCAGATAAACATTCTGCTCCTCCTTTTGATGGGGTAATTTGCAATCAACCTAATTCATAATTAATAATTATGAATTATTTCGTCATTATCTGATTACCGGGTGAAATGAAAAAAACGAGTGTTCATTTCACTTCTAATTAATAACGTTAAAGTCTTAATCAATGCAATGAAAACAATTACTTCACTTTTTAGCGAAGAACGCAACCAACTTCAGACAGATATTGATAACACAATTGGTATTGAGCAAATAGTTAAACTGGTACAAAACCGACTCGATAATCTCGAAAGAATTTACATTGAAAAGCTTAATTTAGCTCAAGTTCGTCTGGCTTCCTTTTTCTTGGATACGCTGCGGCAGTCCATCGCCACTCTGGCTGCGGCTAACTATCTTCAAGTTGCTCCAACAGAACAAAGGCAAATTACTAATATAGGGACAAAGTTGTTTAGCAGCAGATTAATCCTGAAACTGCTAAAGGGACTAATTTATATAGGCATCTTAGGTTCGTTGTTTTCTTTAACTAAAACTACTCCAGGTGCGTGGATGGCTATCTTATTAACTTCTCTACTTATCGGACTAGAAATTGTACTTCAACTCGAATCAAACAACCAGCAAAATAATTCTATATCTGAAGAAGTATTGGAATTACCTCAACCGATTCTTCGGGTTGATAGCAAAGTATTTCTAGATCATCTTGGCGATGCTCTCAACACTATTGACCTAGCAGTGGCTAGAGTAGAAGAATCAAATAAACATGAAGGCGACTTAGCAATAGAAGAACTGCCAGAGTTATTGAATTTTCTCCAAAGACTAATGGGCGCATCCAAACTTGATAAACCCCAAATGGCTTATGAACTGGCGAAACTTCTGCCACAGATTTTAATGTCTCAGGGAATTAACGCTCAAATTTACCGATCGAATAGCGATCGCGAATATTTTGACTTTGAGCCAAGTATTGACCCCGATACCAAAGAACACGTGACTCTAACGCCGGCTTTGTTAAAAGGCGATCGCTTGATTAGGCGCGGTAGGGTAATTGAACCAGCATATTCCTCTGCTAGAGAATAATAGACAATAAGGGTATGGAAATTTTAGAAACAATCGGTTTTGATTTGGGACACGGTGAAACGGCTATAGCTAAAGCGATCGTGGAAAGCATCGAACCCCCCCAGATGCTGGAGATTAATAACAAAAAAAACCAAATTACAGCCCTTGGTTGGCATCCCAAACTCGGTTATCTGGTCGGCGAACAAGCATTAATTCAAGCTGGTGTTACCCAACTGACAATCTCTTTCAAGCAAAAACCCCACAACGATCCCAAATATCGGGAAACAATTAGTACTTTTGTAGCAACCTACTACCGACTTTTGAAAGAAAGCAACCAACTTGCGGGTGGAGAAAGTAGCTATTTTTACATTGGTTGCCCTTCAGGATGGACAGTTAGCGATCGCACCGAATACCAAAAGCTACTTCAAGAAGCTGGCATTCCCAAACTAAATGTTGTACCCGAATCGCGGGCTGCTTTCATGCAAGCTAAGGAAGCCGGGAAACTGGAGTATGACAAACTTGTTGCATCGGTGCTAATTGTCGATATTGGTTCTTCAACCACAGATTTTACTCTGGTTAAAAGCTTAGAAGAAATCCCGATAGATTTCGGGAGTAATACTTTAGGTGCATCCCTAATTGACAAAGCTATTTTTGCCCGGACTCTCGCCAACCACGAACAAAAAGTATTACTCGAAAAAGTATTTCAGGAATATCCGCATCACCAAGCTCGTTGTGAACTTGCTTGTCGCAAAGCTAAAGAAGATTACTTTTCTAATGAACAGTTATACAGCGATCCTGAATCCTTTGCGCGTGGGTTCGAGTCGATCAACGAACAGATTTATTTTATTCCCCAAGTCAATAAATTGCTGATGGAGGAAATCTTAAACCAACCCTTACCTGAATTAGAGCATCGTAGTTGGATTAAATCATTTCGTGACTCTTTAACCAAGGCGAAAGAAAAGCTGGAAAAACTTGGAATCGTACCGAAACTTGTGTTGATGACTGGCGGTGCATCTCGTATGAAGTTTACGCACGTTCTTTGTCAGGAAATGTTTCCCGAACCAGAAACCCTGCTTCGCCCCGATCCAGAGCCGGAACGGTGCATTGCAATGGGTTTAGCAAGAGTAGGACGATGGGATCTGCGTGCTGCTGCTTTTAAGCAAGAAGTCAACCAACTATTTACCTCGAACAAGCTTAAAGGTTTGATTGAAAGACATATTCCAGAGTTAATCGAATCACTAACTAAGCCTTTGGCGGATGGCTTGATTGTCAACGCAGTTAAACCAAGTTTAAAAGATTGGCAAAAAAACAAAATACGGACTTTAGCCGATTTGGAAACAGCTTTGATCGGTCGGGCAGAACAGTGGCTCAAAAGCGATCGCGCCGTGCAGATAATTAATCATCAATGCGCTTCTTGGTTTAGCAATAAAATCCAACCCGATTTAGCCGCACAAACCGATCCAATCTGTCGAAAATTTCAGATACCTAGAAGCAGCTTAAGGTTCCAGGATAGTATTGACCCAACTTTTGTTAACCCAGAATTACAAATTGGAGATGCTATTCTGGCTGAGACAGTAGCATTTATTGTCAATATAGTAATTGGTGGAGGCGCTGTGGCTAGCATCATTACTCTCATCCTAACTGGGCATTTAACCTGGCCGATTGCACTAGTATATGGGGCTTCGTTGATGGCAGCAGGAATGGAGCTAAATCGTAAGGGTGTTCAAGAAGTAATTAAGACAAATGTAGATGTACCTAGTTGGATTCGTTCTAATTTTTTGAGCGACAAAAAAATTGAGGATATATGCGAGCAAATAAAGCCGGAGTTAGAGAAAGTTCTTCAAGAACAACTGACAGCAAATCAAGAGGCTTTTGATAAATTGATTGTCAAAGTTGAGCAAGGACTTCAAAACAGCCTTTCTGCCAAGGTTCAATCTTGCATAATTCTGATTCAATAGCGGTAGTCAGTGAGGCACAACAATAACAATTATTCTAAACTTTCTGCTTACTAGGGAATTAAATATGTAAATTGCTCAAAGTCAATGATTCAAACAATAGTTGTATTTATCATCATTGGGATGATTTTGATTGGTATTTTAGTCAATCCCGTTCTAGTTAAAAGACGAAGAAACCGTCTCAAACATCGTCCTTTTCCTCCACTATGGAATGCCATTATTGAAAATAATCTTCCTATTTATTTGTGTCTCTCTCCCGATGAACTCAGACGACTTCAGGGACATATTCAAGTATTCTTAGCAGAAAAGCAATTTATTGGCTGTAGAGGATTACAGATAACGGAAGAAATGAAACTGACTCTTGCTGCGATCGCTTGTTTACTTCTATTAAATGAACGTGGGCAGTACTTCCCTAGACTTCGTTCAATTCTGGTGTATCCCAACGCTTATTTTGTTCAGGAAACGAATTCCGTCGGAAAATATGTTGTTGAGGAAAAGCGTGTGGCAAGACTGGGTGAATCGTGGACAAATGACCAAGTAGTAGTGTCTTGGGAACAGGTGAAACAAGACATTAATAACTGGAGAGATGGACGTAATGTTGTGCTTCATGAATTCGCCCATCAATTAGATCAAGAAGATGGTAAAGCTGAAGGAGTTCCGATACTGAAAAACAACTCAGACTATACTATTTGGGCAAAGGTGATGACAGAAGCATATCAGCAACTTTGCAATGATGTTCTACAAGGTGCAAAGACGGTAATGGATAGCTATGGCGCAACAAATCCCGCAGAATTTTTCGCCGTAGCAACTGAGACATTCTTTGAAAAACCGCACCAATTGCTGTCTAGGCATCCGGCACTTTATGAGCAACTACAACGTTACTATCAATTAGATCCTGTGCAATGGGCGTAAACTACGACCATAAGCTACTAAATATAACCTCAGCTTCAGAATTGCATGAGTCGGAATAGCAGCCTTGTCATTGAGGTCGGAGCTATTAGTGGGGATCGACACCGGTTTTCTTCCGGCTCTAAGAGCTAGTTAGCTAAATCCTGTTACAGCTTTACGTAGCACGTAGTGTTTGCTGCACGTGAATTACCCAACCTGATTTTAAAATTCAGGTGGAATAGTTCATTTACTCAAAAGGTTCGGGCAGCAAAGCTGTCTCTAATTGCATCCTACTTGCTACCTATGAATACTTCAAGACTCCATTAATATTCTCGATTCCCCGAATCCGAATTGATGTTGGGTTGAATGTGCCATTTATTCTACGACAACTTGCTGATAGGGTGGCTCCAGCAACACCAATGCTCGGACAAGAATTTTGATAAGTGCTAGGGGCTGTGGATCTACCAGTATACCTCAATTTCCCATCAATATTCTCGATTCCCCGAATCCGAATTGATGTTAGGTTGAATGTGCCATTTATTCTACGACAGCTTGCTGTTAAAATATCTCCAGAAACACGAATGTTCCGACAAGAATTTTGATAAGTACTAGGAGAGGTTGGCCTTGCAAAAGCAGCATCAATGGGAATTGTAGCCAACATCGCACTACAAGCAACAAGAGTTATTAAACGTGGTGACTGACTTAGCTTTGTGAGATAAGACACGAGTATTCTCCTTTGATAAATTGAGTTTTATCGCTATCAATACCTTCGCAAAAAATAGAGGTCGTCTAGCTTTTGGCGAAATAGTCCAACGCCAGACCGTGGTTGACTGTTAGGCAAAACGTAAAGCCCTAGTCCAAACGGACACGATACTATAAATTCCTTATACAAAAACCACACAGGATTTTACACGCTTGTTTTTGCTATAAGGCAAAAAACAAGCGTGTAAAATCTTAGGTTTGATCTAGGCCAATAGTCGTAAATTGGCGAAGGTATTGATTGCCATGAATTTCGTTTATTAGTAGAACTAAACCGTCAATGCTTAATCTATTTAATTCAAATTTTATAAGAATTAATCTACAAAATCAAGGCAATACAGCTTGTTTCTAAAATATAACTACAAGAATTATGTTTTGATTATATTAACTTTTGAAACGTCTAAGAGCATTTGTAATCTTCAATAGCAATACTAATTGTTTTTAAGATTGCAATCTATCAGATTCACCCAGACCTATAAGGAAGATGGACTGGAAGTATCATATTTGGTAAACATTTGGAGAAAGGCTTGCATAAATTGGGGTTTTCGTACAGAAGACTAAGAGCTAAACTTTCAAAGATTTATCCAACCCTGCAAAATTAATGCGATAGACCACTAGGAGGTTTTCATCGCTAGAATCTTCAAAGCCACTGCTTCAGGGACGGGTATCACTGATAACCGATTTCCTTGTTTCACCAACATTAATTCTTCGGCGCTAAACTTCTCTTTGAGTATTGATAGCAAGATGGGGTTAGAAAAAGTTTCAACGAATTCTACTACAACTGTTTGCCAGCGAGGTGATTCGGAACTCGATTTCGGGTCGTAGTATTTACTTTCTGGCTCAAACTGGGTCGGGTCAGCAATATCTTTTTTCACTACACGCATTAACCCGGCGATACCGGGAGTATTCGTGCCGGAGTGATAGAAAAAAGCTAAGTCTCCTTCATCCATAAGGCGCAATAAGTTGCGAGCTTGATAATTGCGAACGCCGTCCCAGATAGTCTCTTTCTGCTGTTGAAGGTCAGCAATGCTATAGGCTTCTGGTTCTGATTTCATTAACCAATAATTCATCTACAGAAATTATCTATATACAAAAGCATTTTAATTTTGAGCAGGTAAATAAGTTCGTAGTAAGGACTTTAGTCCTTATTTTTTAAGCACTAAAGTGTTTACTACAAACCCTCTTGCACTAGTGAATATTTGGCTTAACTGCGGTAAGCTATGACGGCATAAAACGGATCTCCTCCAGCTGCACCCAACCACTGTAAAATATTCGGTAATGTTGATTTATGAGCTATCACTTCTGCGGTTGTAAATCCTGGAACTGACGCGAAGTAAGCTTTGACTAATTCGACTCGCTGTCCTTCTGAAGCCTCCCGCCAAGCTTGAATCGCCTTTTCAAAAAACATCCGGTTAGAAAAGCTGATAATTGCAACACCACCGGGTTTTAGAATACGGTAAATCTCGGAAAATACTGCTTCTGGATATTGCACATATTGCACAGATACGCAATTGAGAACAGCATCAAAATCTTCATCTGGTAAAGGTAGCTGGGGATTTTCGTTAAGATTTTGCACAAAGTAGTGATTTAAACGGGGATTTCGTGCTAATTCCTCAGCGTTGAGTCCGTGTCCCTCCACATGGTCAAACTGCATTTCTTCTGGTAGATGAGACACCCAACTGCTCATCATATCAAAAATGCGGGTGTTGGGTTTGAGGCGATCGCGGTATAAATCCGTTAGCTGTTGAATAAATCCTTCATCGACATGGGTGACGAAGCGAGGATAGGTGTAGAACAGTTTATCGTCTGTGTCATCTAATTTCAGGCGCTGATTCGGTCTTAACTGCATAAATCTCTGTTTTGGAGTACTGTTTCCGAAATTTGCGGCAATTTCAGATACTTTTTCACAAACACTATGTAACATATTTTAATAACAGCAAAATACCTAAATAGCAGTATTCAATTTTTATCAATTCAATGTTATATAAACTACACTTCTTGCAGCATATTTGGCGACAAATCCGCCTAGTCGCATCATTACCCTATTTTAGTTTGTTAGTTTGGATACTGCCTTTATTACTATTTACTTCTGGACATAATAGCTTGATGGCACATGATGAAGCGCTTTATGCATCGCGTGCGCGTCTGATGTTTGATTCTGGTAATTGGATAGCTCCTTGGGAAACAGCACATCATAAAACTCCTGGCCCTTATTGGTTAATTGCCAGTTTCTACAAGCTGTTTGGTATCAGTGATACTAGTGCGCGTCTTCCTAGTATGATTGCTGGCATTTTTAGCTTGTGGCTTGTGTATGAAATTGGCAAAATTATGCTAGGCAAAAAATTAGGTTGGCTGGCTGCTGCAATTTTAAGCGTAGAATTTCTCTGGCTACAATACTCTCGCTTAAGTACACCTGATGTACCGATGGTTCTCTTGGTGCTTTTAGCTATTTTGTCTTTAATCAAAACGGAATTATATCCCAAATATCGCTACTGGTGGAGTTTTATAACTGGTTTAAGTTTAGGTTTAGGCTTCTTAGTTAGAAGCTTTATGATTTTTTTGCCAATTATAGCTTTATTACCTTATTTAATTTGGGAACATCGCCGTCATCGTCATCTTACTAACCCAAGTTTATATTTAGGTTTTTTCGTAGGTTTAATACCTACCTGTGTTTGGCTGTGGTTAAGCTGGCTGCACTACGGAAATAGTAGCTTTGAAGAGTTACTCAAGTTTGTTGTACAACTAAGTTCTGAAGAGCGGAAACATAATGGGCTACTATTCTATGTCTGGAATATTCCTGTAAACGCATTTCCTTGGGCTTTTTTCGGACTTGTAGGTTTGTATTTAACTCTCCGTTGTCCCATTCCTCGTTACCAGTTAATATTAGTTGGCTTTCCACTTGTTTTATTTGTAGAAATTAGTATTTTTAGCACTCGTTTATCTCACTATAGTCTTTGCCTTTATCCGTTTATCGCTTTGTTGGCATCTGTGGGTTTAAGTTGGTTAGGCAATATTTATCAAATAGGAATTCCCCTACAATCACCTCTTCAAAAAAGTAAAAAAAAGATATTGAACCTTTTTGCCAGAAATCATCTTCCCCGAAACCTCAGTTATGGCTTGGGTGGATTAGGTGTTTTACTTGTTATAGCGAGTATTGGCATTTTTAGCTGGGGTAGTTCTGATATCCGCAAGTATGCAAGTATTGGCTTGGCTATGGGCTTGGGTTGGTTAATTTTACCTGTGGTGTGGATTGCTCGTTACCACTTTGATAAAAAGTTTCTCACAGCGCGTTATTGGATTGCAGGTTGGTTAATTCCCTGTTGGCTGGCTTTGGCGGCGATAGGTAGCATCGGTCTGTTAAGTGATTATAACTCTGGTTTAAAAACTTTTTTACAACAAAGTGCGATCGCTTCAATTCTCCAATCTCATCCTACGTACTATGTGGAGATGGACGCTAAAACAAAAGTATTACTTAATTTCTATCTTCCTACTCGTCCTCAACCAGTAGTCTCTATTTCCCAAGTACCAGCTTTGAGCTATGCTTGGATCTATGCTAACCAGTCTTCTGAATTATCTCGACCTCACCACATTATCGGCGCTGTCAAAGAGTACCAGTTGATTCAAGTTCTTCCCTAAGACATTATATTCAAGTTTTCGCTACTGCTTTGATACATTCTGTTTTCAGAAGGACTAAATTATCAGTCTCAAAAACTGCACAAGAGTTAATTAATGTTGCTAAAACAGGTAAAGTCTTCTGTAAATTTGCGTTCGCTTGTTGTGCGGCTGGCTGATATTGTTGTAGCCAAGTGTTTTTAGTTATATATTCTGGAAGGAATGCAGAACGTTCTAATAACCAAAAAGTTATGTGGTATTTTTGAATAAAGTCTTTAATCTGATTAATATCATCAGTATATTGGGCATTAATCAGGTCAATCATCCGCTGGCGAAATTGAGCGTAATATTTTGTATGGATCGGTAATGCATATTCTTTACCCACCAAAATTGTTCTTTGAGCAAAGATGGGTATGTTATCTGCTTCTTGGGAAGTAGAGGCTATGACAATGTTTTGCGGTTGCTTTTGCAAAAAATTATATAATGTTGGGGCTTGACCTTCTAAATAAGGAGTTTTAGGAAAAACTTTTAAGCTACTAGGGTACAAAACGAGTCCTGCACCAAGGATAGTAATAGTTCCTAAGATTAAAATTTGTCTGCCATTTTGTCTCGACCATCGCAATGCAGCATCTAAAATTAAGGTAATAAAGATTGCTGCTGCAAGAGCAAGTACTATCTTAAAAGTATGATGGGTATAGCGGCTAGGCCAGTGCAGTTTAAAAGCTAAGGCATGGGCAGTAAAAAACATGATTAAACTAGCTATTACTACCTGTAGTAATAGTTTGACTTCATCCTTTACTTGTTTGGTTAGAAGAAAGTGAGACTGGAATTTCAGGATAATTGGTAAGAATAAACCAAATAATAGTTGAGGAGGTGCAATTAAAGCAAAAAAACCGCTATCTCTACCATCAAACCAATAACTAATAATATTATGAGTAAAATACCTGAATCTTCCTCCATCCCAGTACTCTGGCATAGTTCTCGCAACAGCAGCAGTAATTGTCGGGCCAAATTGTGATGATTGAATAGTATAAGGTAAAATTAGAATGCCAGCAGTTATAGTGGCTGCTACAAATAAAATAAAATCTTTTCGGTTATGAGAAATAGCTATCTGCCCATTCTGCCAGCGAAATAGTCTCAAAAGTAAAATTAATAAATTGATAAAACCTATAATAGGGTATATTAAACATTGAAGCGCAAATACAATTAATATACCTAATACCGAAGACCGGATTAAATAATATATAAAAGCTAAAACCAGGGGATAAATAAAATCTCTAGGTGTAGCAGAAAATAGGTCATCATGAAGGCAAAGGCTTTGATTTAAAAGTAAAGAGGCGATAAACCCTGCCATTGGTACTGGTAATATCTCCATACAAACTACAAAACAATAGCTAGTTGTAATTAGTCCCAGTACTAATGGAAAAATTTTGCCAAATAAAATTGGATCTATATTTAAAGCTGCAATTATTTTATAAATAATACCATACCCAATTGGTGTCACCGATTGAAAATAATCAGCAATTAAATCCCCAGGAAATAAATCTGGGTTCAAGTAACGATAGACCCAAGAAATATATTCCCGTGCATCGTCGCTCACTATATATTTGCTGGTGAAAGCTTGTCGCAGCCCCATCAAAATATAACCAACAGCAAAAGTTAGACTGAGACTGTACCAAAAAATAACAGTCAATCTAGATTGATGTCGGCTTTTTTGAGTAATAGGTGTTGTTAAAAATTTTTGTAATAGTGAAATTAGCATTGCACGCGTCTATGTCTGAATAAATTATGTTAATTAGGAAAATCAAAAGCTTTTTTGAATTTTTCTGATTGTACAATCTTCAAGTACTGAGCGGTCATTTATCAAGCCAATAATTCTAGCAACGCTCTGTTTTTTGCCCGGAACGAAAGGTTATGAAAGCCGAACTAGTCTGGATTAAGCCGGGGACTGGCAAGAAGGAATAAAGGTGTACTGAGTTTTTTTCACGCAATCAAATATGAGTCCTATATCTTCCCATTCATATCCAACAAGTAGCCTCTATTTCGCAAATACCAGTTTTGAGCTATGCTTGGATCTATGCTGACCAGTCCCCTAAATTACCTCGGTTTTACCGCATTCTTGGTACAGTAAAAGAGTACCAGTTGACTTAAGTTCTTCCCTAAGATAGATGTAAAGCAACTATTGCTAAAAGAAATTAATTTAGTTATGATATAGTACGTACACTAAGTATTTTGCTAAATGGTTTCTACATCTAATCACTCTCCAACCTTAGAGTCGTGGCAGCAAAATCTGGCACCATATAATTTGGGCTACAGAATCAAATTAGTCTCACAACTGCTGAGTCGCAAGTTTACTGAGAAGCTAGAACCTTTTGGACTGACGCCATTTCACTGGTTAGTGTTATGCTGTCTTTGGCAAGAAGATGGTTTACCTACTTCTAGTATTGGGGACAAACTCAAACAAGTGGGAGGAACTTTAACAGGCGTACTAGATCGGATGGAAGAACGCGGTTTAGTGCGTCGCGAACGCGACACTCAAGATCGGCGCATCTGGCGAATCTGGCTCACGGATGCAGGAAAGGAATTAGAAGCTGTTTTACCGCCAATCGCCGCAGCCGTGCGTGATGAAGCAATGGATGGTATTTCTTTTGCCGATCGAGAACTGTTTTCCCAAATCTTGAATCGAGCGATCGCTAACCTGTCTTAAAGATGATTTTATAATCACCCGACCGGGGGAGGCAGTGTAAAGATATGTTTTGAGATAATATTACGCATACTAAGGAATAAGGATTTTTTTCAGGGAAAACTACGCATTCTAAATAAACGACTATTAATCAAGTTATTGAACGGGCAAACGAGGTAAGAATCATGGGTGCTAATACTTTAAACGGACGCAACGGACACAAAACCCCAGTTTTAGAAAAAGAAGTGATTCCCGATTTAGAGAGTTTAGAAACTGTTACTACAGAGACATCCGCAACAGCAGAAGCACCTGTTGTAACTCCTGAGACAGAGAAAGAAGTTCCAGCGAAACCGAAGCGGAAAAGACCGACTGGTTTAATTTTGGCAGGATTAGGCGTGGGTGCGATCGCCGCAGGTACTTTTGGTTATCACTACTGGCAATACGCCTCCACCCACCAAGAAACAGACAACGCCACCGTTGCGGGAAATATTCACCAAGTTAGTAGCCGCATTCCTGGAACTGTAAGTGAAGTGCTGGTGAATGACAACCAACTGGTGCAACCGGGACAATTGTTGGTGAAGTTAGATCCACGGGACTATGAAAGTAAGGTACAACAGGCACAAGCCGCCCTCGAAAATGCTCGCGGTCAAGCGCAAGCGGCTCAAGCAAATATTGCCTTAAGTTCACAAACCACCACTGGTAAGACAACTCAAGCACAAGGAGATGTCAGTGGTGCAGTAGCAGCAATTTCTACAGCCCAAGCAGCAGTACAAGAAGCCCAAGCTGGGATTCCTGCCGCTCAAGCAGCAGTGCAAGAAGCTCAAGCTGGGATTCCCGCAGCCCAAGCGCAGGTAGCGCAAACAAATGCGAATTTGGAAAAAGCCCAAGCAGATTACAATCGTTACAACGAATTGTATAAAACAGGTGCGATTCCTCGTCAGCAACTAGACACAGCGAAAGCCGCTTATGATGTAGCTAAAGCACAGAAAAACGCTGCGATTCAAGGAGTACAACAAGCGCAAGCCCAGTTAGCCTCCGCCAAAGTTGGTGTCGCTAAAGCCCAGTCTCAATTAGCACAAGCGCAAGAAAATGTCACCAATGCCCAAGCTAAATTGGCAGCATCTAAGGGAGGATTGCAACAAGCGACCGCAGGCGGACAAGATACCACAGTTAAGCGTAGTCAATACGAAGCGGCAAAAGCAGCGATCGCCCAATCAGAAGCATCGCTCAAAGACGCACAATTGCAACTATCTTATGTAAATGTTACCGCCCCCAGTGCTGGACGGGTAGGTAGGAAAAATGTGGAAGTTGGCAACCGCGTCGCAGCAGGAACACCATTAATGGCGATCGTGGATAACAGCTATTGGGTAGTTGCGAACTTCAAAGAAACCCAATTAGAAAAGATGCGCCCAGGGGAGCCAGTAGAGATCAAGCTGGATAGTTTCCCTCATCACAACTTTATTGGTCGTGTTGACAGTATTTCGCCAGCTTCCGGCGCTCAGTTTGCCTTATTGCCACCGGATAATGCTACAGGTAACTTTACCAAAGTCGTCCAACGCATTCCCGTTAAAATAGTTTTCGACCAAAAGAGCATTCAAGGATACGAATCGCGGATTACTCCGGGGATGTCTGCGGAAGTTGCGGTGGAAGTCAAGTAATACCAAATCGGCTGAAAACAGATGAAAAACCTCCTTCTACCTATGACATTCTCTTACATCTAAAGAGAGGCGTGTAGAGATAAGGTGAAATGATATCTATGAAAGCAGATTGGTATAAAACAAGCCTGAGATGAAAAAACCTCTACTACCTGCATTAAGGTCAAGAAACTACCAACTGTTTTTTGCTGGGCAAGGTATTTCCCTAATTGGGACATGGATGACGCAACTTGCCACAATTTGGCTAGTTTATGACTTGACAAAATCCCCATTCATGCTGGGAGTTGTGGGATTTTCTAGTCAAATTCCTAACTTTTTTTTAGCTCCCTTTGGTGGAGTATTTGTAGATCGCTTTTCTCGGTATCGCACCTTAATTGGTACGCAAGTCTTGGCGATGATTCAATCGTTAACATTAGCAGCGCTGGCGTTAACTGGAGTGATTGAGGTATGGCACATCATCGCCTTGAGCTTGTTTCAAGGATTTATTAACGCCTTAGATGCGCCAGCCCGTCAAGCTTTTGTGCCAGAATTAGTTGAACGCAGAGAAGATTTAGCCAATGCGATCGCCATCAACTCTACGATGTTCAACGGTGCTAGATTAATTGGCCCTGCGATCGCGGGTTTATTAATTGCTGGCGTTGGAACTGGCTATTGTTTTTTGATTGATGGTTTGAGCTACGTTGCTGTAATCGCCGGTTTATTGGCGATGAAAGTTAAACCTTGGAAAAATTCGGAAACTGATGGTAATCCCTTACAAAAAGTCAAAGAGGGATTTGTATATGCCTTTAGCTTCTCACCCATTCGATCTATCTTGTTGCTATCAGCTTTAGTCAGCCTGATGGGACTGCAAAACACTATTCTCGTCCCCGTTATTGCCGAACAAGTTCTTAAAGGTGGTGCAGAAAGTTTAGGGTTTTTGATGGCGGCATCTGGAGTTGGAGCCTTAACTGGTGGTATTTATCTAGCTACGCGCCAAACAATCTTAGGAATTGGGAAATTAATTGCTTTAGCTCCAGCAATTTTAGGAACTGGTCTAATTGCCTTTTCTTTATCTAGATTTTTACCACTCTCTTTATTTACAATGTTATTTGTTGGCTTAGGAACAATTCTTCAGATTGCTGCTAGCAACACATTTTTACAAACCATTGTTGAAGACGATAAACGCGGGCGATTGATGAGCTTATACACAATGTCATTTTTGGGAATGATTCCCGTGGGTAATTTATTAGGAGGTTTTTTAGCAAGTCGTATTGGCGCTCCTAACACTTTAATGATTGATGGGATAGCTTGTATTTTAGGGTCAATTATTTTTAGCAGACAGTTACCTGCTTTAAGGAAAATAATGCGTCCAATTTATGAGCGAAAAGGCATTATAACGGCTCCAGAAGGTTAAGAGAAATAGCCACATTTAAATTTAATATTTATGCGAGCAAGGCTTGCTATAGTAATTATTTTTTATTTTTAGTGTTGCTGATTCAAGCTCACGCATAGGCAAAGAACATATTAGTATAAAATTCAATAATAAAGTTTTTTGCTACTTCACCTTGAGACTGGAACAAACTTATGGCTAATACAGGTGTAATTCGTCAGCAAGGGCAAAATCCTGCTTTACCACCAGAGCGTGTACCGCTAAAAACTTGGATTGGCGTATTAGCCAGTATGCTTGGTGCATTTATGGCAGTATTGGATATTCAAATAACTAATGCTTCGCTGCAAGACATTCAAGCAAGTTTAGGAGCAACTCTCGAAGAAGGTTCTTGGATTTCTACCGCCTATCTCGTCGCAGAAATTGTGGTAATTCCTCTAACAGGATGGTTGTCACGAGTATTTTCTCTGCAACGTTATCTGTTAGTAAATACTGCACTATTTATCTTCTTTTCTATATGCTGTGCTTGGGCATGGGATCTTAATTCCATGATTTTCTTTCGCGCCTTGCAAGGCTTTAGCGGAGGAGTTTTAATTCCCACTGCTATGACAGTTGTCTTAACAACTTTACCTCAATCAAAACAATCAGTTGGACTGGCTGCATTTGGGTTTAGTGCAGTTTTTGCACCCTCAATTGGCCCGACATTGGGAGGTTGGTTAACTGAAAATTTTGGTTGGGAATACAACTTTTATATAAATGTAATTCCAGGAGCATTAATGCTAGCTGGTGTTTGGTACGGAATTAAGCAAGAAAAACCCCAAATTAATTTACTCAAACAAGGTGATTGGTGGGGAATTATTGCGATGGCTATTGGCTTAGGTTCCCTACAAGTTGTTTTAGAAGAAGGTAGCCGCAAAGATTGGTTTGGTTCAGCGTTGATTGTGCGCTTAAGTGTAATTGCGGCAATTTTTTTGGCGATATTTTTCTTTATAGAATTAACTCGTAAACAACCATTCATTAATTTACGGCTTTTATCTAGACGTAACTTTGGTTTAGCCAGTATTGTTAATGTGTCTTTGGGAGTAGGATTGTATGGTTCAATTTATATTTTACCGTTGTATCTCGCTCAAATTCAACAATACAATGCTCTGCAAATTGGTGAAGTATTAATTTGGGCCGGTATTCCCCAACTATTTATTATTCCCTTCATACCAAAATTGATGCAACGCATTGACGTGCGTTTCATGGTAGCTTTTGGTGTGACTTTGTTTTCCATCAGTGCATTTATGAACTCTGGAATGACTAATGAAACAGGGTTAGATCAACTACGCTGGTCGCAATTTGTGCGCGCAATGGGACAACCCCTAATTATGGTGCCGCTTAGTTCTATTGCTACTGCTGGTTTGAGTCCGAAAGAAGCAGGTTCAGCAAGTGGTTTATTTAATATGATGCGGAATCTAGGCGGTTCTATTGGAATTGCTTCTTTAGCAACTTTATTAGCAAATAGAGAGCAATTTCACTCGAATAGATTGGGTGATGGAGTATCTTTATATAATCCAGAAACTCAACAGCGAATTGACCAAATGACACAGTATTTTGTCAGTCGCGGAGCAGATTTAAGTACAGCCCAAAATCAAGCGATCGCATCTATATCTAATATAGTCCGCCGGGAAGCATTTGTGATGGCTTTTAACGATTGTTTCTACTTTATTGGCATTGCTTTGTTAGTTAGTGGAATTGCTATTTTATTCCTCAAAAAGGTGAAGCCAAGTGGTGGCGCTGTTGCTCATTAGATTTGTGTCGTATGGGTTAAAATGTTTGATAAAACTAGTAAGGTACTAAAATGGTCATTAGCCAAAGTGAGTACTATATCTCCCCAGAAGAATATTTAGAAGGCGAGAAAGTAAGTGAAATCAAACACGAGTATATTGATGGGCAAGTCTACGCAATGGCAGGGGCGAGTGATGCTCATGTCACAGTTAGCATGAATGTATCTATGTTACTGCGAAACCATCTCCGGGGTAGTGGTTGCCGTGTTTATATGTTAGATATGAAAGCACAAATCGAGGCTATAAATCGCTATTTTTATCCCGATGTAATGGTGACTTGCGATCCACGAGATAAAGAATTTGAATATTTTAAGTGCTATCCTTCCTTAATTATTGAAGTCCTTTCTGAATCAACCGAAGGTTATGACAGAGGAAAGAAATTTGCTAGTTATCGACACTTAGAATCATTACAAGAATATGTGCTAATTTCACCAGATAGAATGAGTGTAGAATGCTTCCGTCGCAACGAACAAGGACAGTGGGTACTTTACCCTTATGAACAAGGGGGAGAAGTGCATTTAGCTAGCGTTGATTTTCGTTGTGCGATGCCAGAAATATATGAAGATGTAATATTAGTAGATGAGAGTATTTCCTAATCTAACATTTCTGGATCAATTCCTAAAGCATTGAGTTGTTCAGCAGAAAGCGATCGTAACTTCTCTGTAATTAAGAGCCGCTTTTGTCGTTCAGTTTCAGCGTTTTGTCGCTCAACCACAGCACGTTCCTCACCTGTTAGCAGTAAATTTCCTTGTATATCCCACCACCGCAACCAAGGTAACTCTGCATTTTGATAAAATCCTTGCCAGATTCCTAACTCTACGCCCATAGGAGCAATTGGGTAATGTCCTCGTTCATTGGGTTGCATCAGTTGATAAGTATTATCGAGTAGGTGGTAAACTTCTACTTGAGCTTTTGCTACTTCATAAATTCCATAATAAGGCACTCGAATTGCCTGCTCATAAACCCAAAACTTACCAACATTTCCACCTTCACCTTGAGATGGCGGTGTGTTATCTCGTTCTTCTGAACCATCTCCAGAGACAAATTCAATCACAATCAAGGGCGCAACATACTCTTTCCACAACACATAAGAACGGCGCATTTTACCGTTAAGTGTCGGTGGTACATTGGGTACATAAAACCAGTCTGGTGCTTCAGCCCCTTTCTCAGGAGGATCTGTCAATCGCCAGTAGATACCAGAATCTTGTCCAATACAATATTGACCGTCAGGATGAAGTTTCTCTAAAATAGGTTTAATTGAATCTGTGATTAAAATACTTTGCGGATGCTCCTGAAGATTTTTCACGAATGTACCGTCTGAGTCTGGTAACTGGGTGTGATCCGGTAAAGTTAATGCCGATAGGGAAGTCATAGGCTTTAACGAAGGTTTGTCTGATTTTTATTGTAGATTGCTATTTTGCTATTTTTGAATAGACGTGCTACTAAGTTAAATGCCATTTATATAACAAAAGTCAATCTTTCTATATAAAAAAAGCTATTACGATTACTGCGGATATTTTCTATATCCTCACAATCCTTCGCATTCGGCTTAACTATAGACAATAGAAAATGAGAACCTATTGCTCGTAAATCGTATGGTATTACATCAGTTGGTATATCAAAAATCCATCCTATGCCTGCCCATGCAGTATTTTCCGAACGTTCCCAGATTACCCTTGTGTATCTCCCGTCCATGTGAAAAATCACTCTTACAGTTTCTCTGGCTAACAGAAATATTTCATTCATTACAATACAATATTCTGTTTCGATACTTTTTAGAGGGTGGGCTAACCCACCCCACAATCATTACAAACCAAATGCAAAATTCCGCAGTAATAGATGCATAATACCCGATCGCATTTCTAGCAAAGCATCTTTAAAGCCGATCGCAGCAACTCTTCTTAACTATGATTTTCATGAAACACCAGTATCCTCAGCAGTTTTGATCTCTTTTAAAATTCGTTCTACTTGGTTAACTTTTTCACCTCTATTCTGCTCTTTGAAAATATTTAAAGCTTTTTCTAAAGAAGATAGCGCCTCATCTTTTTTATTTGTTTGCCACATTGCTAGTGCAAAATTAGTCAGTGCCTCGCCATAATTAGGATTAATTTCCAGAGCTTTTTTATATTCAGTAATGGCTTCTTGCCAGCGACTTTGACTTGCGTAAACCATACCGCTTGCATTGTAGGCTAGAGCATATTTTGGCTTAAGGCGAATGGCTTCTTGATAAGCGCTAATTGCTTCTTCTGATTTTTTTTGCTGAAAAAGCACGTTTCCTAATTGAAAGTGCCCAAAAGCATCTTCTGGGAATTTTTTAATAAATTGGCGTAAATTTTCTTCTGCACCTTTAAAGTCTCCTTGACTATACAGAGTATTAGCTTGTTGGATTAGCTGCGATCGCTCTGGTGTATCTGTACCTGAAGCTTGTGCTATTTTTTGTGGTTGTCTCTGTGCAGACTGTTCTGGCGAATGCAAAGAAACTTGTCTAGGAACCGCTAAGACTAATGGTGATATTCCCATTACACTGATAATACTCAGCATCATGCAGCTAATAGGTTGAACAAATGCTGATTTGGATTTGCACTTCACCTTCATCGCCCTGAATGCCTCAATAATGTTCTAATCTTTATGATAAATTGGTCTGCGTTAGCGCGTAATGCCTCACAAGAGAGACGGTAAGGGCGCACATATATATGCGCCCTTATTAAGCTAATTTGGAATTATTTACACACCTTCTCGTAACTTATCCAACACACCCCGATCTTCCAATGTAGAAGTATCTCCAGATACCTCTTGTCCAGCAGCTAGATTCCGCAGCAAGCGGCGCATAATTTTACCCGATCGCGTTTTGGGCAAAGCGTCTGTAAAGCGAATTTCTCCCGGACGTGCGATCGCACCGATTTCTTTGACAACGTGCTGCTTGAGTTCTTTACTCAGTTCTTCACTTCCCTGATAAGTGCCTTCTAAAGTCACAAAAGCCACTACTTCTTCACCCTTAAGTTCATCCGGTTTACCCACTACCGCCGCTTCTGCAACTGCTGGATGGGAAACTAAGGCTGATTCTACTTCCATTGTACCGAGTCGATGCCCTGAGACATTCAGTACATCATCCACACGACCCATTACCCAGAAGTAGCCGTCTTCATCAAGTCTAGCGCCATCACCAGCAAAGTAAGTATAGTTCCCATTTTGGGGCGGAATGTGTTCCCAATAGGTGCGGCGGAAGCGTTCTGGATCGCCGTAAACTGTCCGCATCATTCCTGGCCAGGGATGGCGCACTGCCAAATAACCACCTTCCTTATTGGGTACGGTGTTTCCTTCTAAATCCACGATATCTGCAATAATTCCAGGGAAAGGAAAAGTTGCCGAACCGGGTTTAGTGGGAATTGCTCCTGGTAGCGGTGTAATCATGATACCGCCGGTTTCCGTTTGCCACCAAGTATCAACTATTGGACAACGTTCTCCACCAATAACTTTGTGATACCACATCCAAGCTTCGGGGTTAATCGGTTCGCCGACGGTTCCCAGCAAACGTAACGAAGACAAGTTTCGCGCATTCGGATGTTGTTCGCCCATCTTAATAAATGCCCGAATTGCCGTAGGTGCAGTATAAAAAATATTCACACCGTATTTTTCAATTACATCCCAGAAACAGCCAGGATTAGAAGTCCGGGGCGCACCTTCATACATCACCGTGGTTACACCGTTGGAAAGCGGGCCGTAGACAATGTAGCTGTGTCCCGTAATCCAACCGACATCGGCGGTACACCAATATACATCTGTATCTTGCAGGTCGAATATCCACTTGGTGGTGATATGGGTATACAGATTATAACCAGCAGTTGTATGCACTACACCCTTCGGTTTGCCGGTGCTGCCAGAAGTGTAGAGGACAAACAGCATATCTTCACTGTCCATCGGTTCGGCGGGACAATCTGCTGATACACCTTTTTGCAAATCATGCCACCAATGGTCGCGTCCGCCCAACTGCATATCAGTTTCTTGTCCGGTGCGCTTGACAACTAGGACATTTTCAACGCTGGGAACAGCACCATCAGCCAAGGCTTTATCTACCTGTGCCTTGAGAGGAACGATCGCATCTTTGCGCCAACCACCATCAGCCGTGATTACCAGTTTAGCTTGAGCATCGATTAAGCGATCGCGCAAAGCTTCGGCACTAAAACCACCAAATACCACACTATGGGGTGCACCGATTCGGGCACAAGCTAACATGGCGATCGCAGCTTCGGGAATCATTGGCATATAAATACCAACGCGATCGCCTTTTTGTACGCCTAGTTGCTTCAATACATTGGCAAACTGGCAAACTTCCCGGTGCAGTTGGGCGTAGGTAAGGGTACGGGAATCACCTGGTTCTCCTTCCCAAATCAATGCGGCTTTATTTTTGCGCCAGGTAGTGAGATGTCTGTCAAGGCAGTTGTAAGAAATATTCATCTTACCGCCAACGAACCACTTAGCAAAAGGTGGTTGCCAATCTAATACTGTGTCCCATTTTTGGAACCATTCTAATTCTTTTCCAGCTAAATCTGCCCAAAATTGCTGCGGATCGGCTTTGGCTTGGTCGTAGAGACGCTGATAGTCATCCAGACTTTTGATATGGGCGTTCTGCGAGAATTCTGAGCTAGGATGAAAAAGGCGGTTTTCTTGTAGGATTGATTCTATAGTTGGTTGAGCCATGATTACATTTACGAGCGGTATTGTTACTGAAAACTATTTTTAGCTTAGTTGTGCTAGACGCTGTTTAGATTTTCGTTAAGCTAGATAAAAATTGCTGAGTTATTTAGTTTACATTCATTTTCATCTAGAACTTATCAGTTAATACCATTATTAAGTCTGAATGAATCTCCAGATGCAATAGAGTTATTAAGGAATGCATCCCAGTTTTTATTTTGCACTGAGAGAATAACTTAGGACTTACGCAAAATATCTCTCAAACTCTGATTTCTCCGTGTCCTCTGCGCCTCTGCGGTTCGTTATTCCGTAAATCGTGCGTAAGTCCTATAACTATCATTGCGTACTCCTACAGAGAAGCAAGCTACGCGCCGCGTCTTGTAGAGAAGAGGAACTACGAACGTAAGTGCGTGTCGCAGACAAGCAATCGCATGGACTAGTTCTTAGTTGGAGATTTTGCGGCGGATTGTGCTGGCAATATTAATGTTAAAAAATGATAAGTTCAGATTGAACTAAATAAAATTAATTAATACGTATCTATCTTAGGTTATAGTTTATTTGGCTTATAAAGATTGATAGTTGATGGTTTTAAACAGCATGATAACTACACTCATACTGGCCATGTTTTACAAAAAAATAAATCTATATGCATAGACGAACGCCCTTATATTATTTATTTTTAGGAGTATTAACGAGTTCTAGCTGTTTTATCTTCAGTGTAGCAGCCCAAGTCCCATCTAATTCGCAGCAATCCTCGACTCGGAGTGAAGCTCAAGCTGCTAGTTGGTTTGAAGCCCATCGCGCCCAGTCAGGCGCTTTACGAGCATTTGTACAGCGAATGCCGAAGGGAGGAGATATCCACAGTCATCTCAGCGGGGCTGTGTACGCAGAACACTATCTGGAGTGGGCAGCTACCGATGGGTATTGTGTGAATCCAAAGGTAGGGGTTTTAGTTGAACCTAAAGCTTGCGGTCAGGACAGTAGTTATTTTCCAGCTTCAGAATTGTTAAACCGAACATCTATTTATGATTCTCTAATAAATCGTTGGTCTACTCGCAACCTCCAATTTGCTGGTAAATCCGGACACGACCAATTTTTTGAAGCTTTTAGTGGTTTTGGGACAATCTCAGACTCTATGAGCCGTCGGGATGATATGGTCGCGTCAGTAGCAAATCGGGCAGCTTCGCAGCATATTAATTATCTAGAGTTAATGCTTACCGTTCAGGGCAGTGAGGTTCGACAGCTAGGGCGTGAAGTTGGTTGGAATAAAGATTTGCAAGAGATGCACCGTCAATTGCTCAAACGAGGATTAACCAAGCTAGTGACACTGGGCAGCCAGGAATTTGCACAGTTGGAGGGCGAAGTCTCGAAAACACTCGGTTGCGGCACTCCATCAGCACAGCCTGGATGTGCAGTGACGGTGCGCTATTTGCAGCAAACGACAAGAACAAAGTCGCCTGTTGAAGTGTTTGCTCAGTTAGCTTATGCCTTTGCACTAGCTTCATCAGATTCGCGGGTAGTTGGCATCAATCTCGTCGCCCCAGAAGACAACCCGATTGCACTGCGCGACTACACCCTGCAAATGCAAATGCTGCAATTTTTCAAACGCCAATTTCCCGATGTCAAGGTCGCACTCCATGCAGGAGAGTTAACTCTGGGGTTGGTTCCGACAGAGGATTTACGTTTTCATATTCGGCAAGCTGTAGAAGTGGCACAGGCATCTCGCATCGGACATGGCGTGGATATTCTTTTTGAGGAGCGTCCTTTCCAGTTGATGGAGCAAATGCGGCGACTCGGCGTGTTGCTCGAAATCTGCCTGACGAGTAATCAGGTCATTTTGAATGTCCAGGGAGATGAGCATCCTTTTAGGGAGTATTGGAAGGCTGGAGTACCAATGACCCTTGCTTCAGATGATGAAGGCATTTCCCGGATTGATTTGAGTCATGAATATCTGTTAGCGGCAACGAGATATGGACTGGGATATAAAGACCTCAAGCGACTGGCTCGCAATAGCTTAGAATATAGTTTCGCTCCGGGAAATAGTCTCTGGAAGTCACCTGAGTTTAAGGCAATGGTTCCAGCTTGTGCAAGCGATACCCCTGGTGAAACGTCTGTTTCTCAAGGGTGCAATGCTTTTTTGCACAAGAACGATCGCGCGCGGATTCAATGGCAGCTAGAGTCGGAATTTGCTCGATTTGAGCCATTGCAGAACTGGCTTTGAGCGATTTTCACGAAAAATATAGAGCGACAAATTAGAAGTCAAGTTTTTCATACCTGCAAGCTTTACTGGAAACAATACCTTTGCCAAAATTTTTCTTGGTACAAATGAAGCTGAGTTTGCAATGCTAGTTAGCGATCGCTACCAATGTCACGGTTTAGAAACTGAACTACTTAGAAGATGTCTGAAAAGTTATTTTATATACATCTAAACCTTGGAGATCCCCCTAAATCCCCCTTAAAAAGGGGGACTTTAAGATTCTTATTCCCCCTTTTTTAAGGCAGGGCTGTTTCATTCCCTAAATAGCTTTAAAAATCAAGGGTTCTAGCGATTAAAGATTGATTGTTTTGTTACCAACGTGGCGAGAAAATGAACAATTTTACTGGTGTTCAAGTGCTTAAAAGTTCATCTGGTTCTCACTCTCACTTACAATTTTTATCGCTAACCATCTTGACAAATCCTGTTTGAAATGGAATGAATCAGCCCTACTTTTTTAAGGGGGGTTAGGGGGGATCAATAAATATTTGATACTTCTCAGACATCCTCTTAGAAGGTTGCTGCAAGTAGAGCGTGATGAACATTTAACGCTAATTAGTGCCGAAATTCTGACTGAAAATTCTGCAATGCAAGTTCTCTCGTAACATTCAACATTTATTCTTCTGTAATTTGCACTCCAAAATGCAAATCTACCAAGGGCGATAATGCCTAATGGTACAATAACAGAAGCATGAAAGCGTGAATAAAAAACTCCTCATTTCTCCTCAAGAAGTCACGTCACTGTTAGCAGAAAAATCATCCCAGACTGTGATTATCGATACGCGAAGTCAAGAAGATTATGATATTTCTCATATTTATCAAGCCATAAATATTAGAGATTTTTTCACCTATCTTTTAGAGAATTCCTCCCCAGCAGGATTAAAGGAATTGCAAGAGTATTTTGCAGAAATCATGAGCAAGGTAGGAATATCTGGTGCAGAACATTTAATTGTGTATGAAGATGCTTTAAATAAAGGTTATGGTCAATCTTGTCGAGCAGCTTTCTTACTGAAATATTTGGGTTGCGCTCAGGTATCTATTTTACATGGAGGATATAAAGCATGGCTCAAGGCAGGATTACCTACTACCGATGAAGTACCGAAGCGTGAAAGCAGCATATTTAGATTGCATCCCAATGCTGACATCATGGTAACTACCACAGAGATGTTGCAAGCAATTGAGAATCCAGCAATTATTAAATTAGATGTGCGCGATCGCAACGAATGGCTTGGGTTAAGTTCTTCTCCTTACCATCCTGATTTTTGTCCCCGCAAAGGTAGAATTCCTAACTCTATATGGTTAGAATGGCATCATCTGATGAATTCTGAATCAGAAATCCCTACGTTCCGATCGCCAGATGAAATCCGAGAAATTTGTCAGTCAGTAGGTATTACTTCAAAGTCAATTGTGTACATTTACTGCTTTAAGGGTTCAAGGGCTGCGAATACATTAATAGCCCTTGAAGAGGCAGGAATTTCTGCTAGAAATTATTTTGGCTCTTGGAATGAATGGTCTCGTGATTTTTCACTCCCAATTGATAGCAAAGTCAACCCCTTCGGGAAATTCAAAATTCAAAATTCAAAATTCAATAATTTTTGATCCCCACAAATTAATTTAGGGGCTTGAGTCAACTGACATAGTATTTTTTTGACTACGTATCTCGAAATACATTTTTTTGTTCTCCATAAATTTAGGGGCTTGTACCTTTTTCTTTCTGGTCATGCAATAAGGGTATAAACTTGACTCCTGAATTCTGAATTATTCTTCAATCAGACATCAACATTTATCTGTTCTATCTGTCTAGCAGCTTTATCCCAAAGCTTTGCTGAAGTTTCATCTTGCCAATGAGTTCTCAGATTTTCCGCTTTTTTGTGACAAATTCGTTCTAACATTTCTAATATTGCGGATAATGTCAGTTGATTAATTAATGATTCTAAAATCTCCATATATTCTTTTTGCATGATATTTACCTCCTTAATGTCATTCAATATATGCCAACAAAACCCATTTATTCTTAACCTGTACATTAAGATTCGTTGCAAAATGGTACTAATATTCTGTCAGTTTATATATGCAGTTTAACCTATTCTGAATAATCAATTCTGAAAATTTATTTTTAATAGATGAAAAAACTGTTTAATTGAAATATTTGCTCACAACTTTCTCAAATTTTGTATCTAACTTAAAAATAGGGTTGGATAAATAAAAAGTATGAGTTGTCATGTGATGGGCTATATTCCGATACAGTTCAGTTAAGCTTTTTTCTCTCCCCCTGCTTCACCTACCTCCCCTGCTCAAGAACAGCCTGTCTTAACAGATAAATTTGCTTAACCCAAGCGTATTGGGCTATATTCTACCGGAGGCGGAGCTTCTTTGGCTTTGCTCCTGACTCCTGAATGATGTTCGATAAAAAATTCCTTCGGTACTATGGATGCAAAGTGAAGCAGATGTGGCTATATTTTGCGCAGTACAACACAAAAGTCTGATGTCTACTTAGAAACTAGAGAAACTGTCAATCTTTACTATCTAGCTTGTGCAGACATCATCTAGAAAGTTATGGATAAGTTTGCTATTTTAAAGTGAAAATCTTTTCTAAATATCTGAAAACTTGGCAAAAGTTTGCGAAATGATCAAATGGACGTTGGAAGAGGCAGAGGTAGAGAGGGGAAAGACCTACTGCAATTTCTCCCCTGCTCACCTCATCTCCACTATTCTCCAGTGCCTATTTACTAGAATGTGACTTTTCCGGCATGACTATATTAGTATGGCTTGCCTTGCCATTTTTGCCGTTAGTATTCCCGTTACCATTACGGGGATGGATGACACCATAACCGCCGTGGTTACGTTCGTAAATTACATTAATCTCTCCAGTTTCAGAATTATGGAACATATAAAAGTCGTGTCCCACGAGTTGCAGTTGTTCTAGAGCTTCTGCAACAGTCATGGGCGGCATAGAAAAATATTTGGTGCGGACGACTTCGTTGGGCAATTCTGCGGTGCGATCGCCAATTAAATCTGTTACTATCGACTCTGGAATAACCACTTCTGTTGGTTGAGCATGAGTTTTGTGGTCTTGACGCCGTTCTTTATATTTCCGCAGTTGACGCGCAATTTTATCTGCAACTAAGTCAATGCTGGCATATAGGCTCTCGCTGCTTTCCTCGGCACGAATAACGCTACCATTAGCATAAATAGTTACTTCAGCCGCTTGTCTTGGATTAATTCGGGGATTCCGGGCGACGCTAAGATGCACATCTACTTCATTTGTAATGCTTTGAAAGTGACTAACTGCTTTTTCAATTTTTTGATGTACATACTCACGAATCGCATCGGTGATTTCAATATTTTTGCCGTGGATGACAAGCTTCATGTAATACTCTCCCGCTGAATATTTTAGATGTGTGAATTTGCTTTGTATGAAAAGAAATTGCGGTAAGGTTTATTACTCCCGCCAAAACAAATTGTGAACTATATTGTATCTACTGCTGTTAAGCTATCTCTCAGGTTGCTGCATCTGAGGAATTGTCAAGTATACCCTTGATTTACCTCCTCATCTCTGCGCTGATGTCTTATTGTATATCCAATTAGCACTCAAGAGTTGAGAAAATCTAATTGTAGCTCCTATGACTACCTTTTCCTTTAAAGGAATGCTTAACAGAACTGTTGATATTTGCTCCTTCTGTATTGGATTGAGGTTTGCTTGCTGTTGTTCAAGAATACAAGGTTCTGTGGAAGTTTGATTTTGTTTGAAATGCAAACAATGATATTAAAGTCATCAGCCAGTACATTCTTCCTTATTGTCTTGGCATAATGCTTATTGCAGAGAATTCCTCCTAAAACCTATTGAGGTTAATATTCAAGCTAGCACTTTGTTTTTTCTAATGCATCTTCCCTTGACTTTCCTTTAAAATCCTTTGCAAAGCTTGACAATTTTTGATTCTCATTAGGTAACTTGAAATATATTTAGTTCTTTATACGGTTGAATTTTGGGATGATCCATAGTAATAGATCGCAAAAAAACATTTGTTTGCTGTATAATCAAGGATTAATGCCTTACTTAGAAGCTCATGGATGGCAGCGATCGCTTCTAAGCGATCGCATTCATGACCCAAGTCTAGATGACGTGTTAATTTTGCTAGAACATCCACCTGTCTACACTCTGGGACAAGGAAGCAACTCAGACTTTCTCAAATTTGATATTGACAAAGGTGAATACGATGTGCATCGAGTTGAACGAGGCGGCGAGGTTACTTACCATTGTCCCGGTCAACTCGTGGGCTATCCAATTTTAAATCTGCAACGTTATCGTAAAGACCTCCATTGGTACTTGCGGCAAATCGAAGAAGTAATAATTCGCGTATTGGCAATTTATGGATTGCAAGGAGAAAGAATTCCGGCTTTTACTGGCGTTTGGTTGCAAGGGCGAAAAGTTGCGGCTATTGGTATTAAAGTCAGCCGTTGGATTACTATGCACGGCTTTGCGTTAAATGTTTGTCCAGACATGACAGGCTTTGAGCGCATTGTACCCTGCGGTATTTCTGACAAACCTGTAGGCAGTTTAGCCGAATGGATTCCAGGTATCACCTGCCAAGAAGTGCGTTTTTACATAGCACAATCTTTTGCGGAAGTCTTTGGCGTGGAATTAGTAGAATCTCAGCCTCAAGGGTTTTTCCTATCTGAGTAAATTCCGCTTGTAATATGTAATAAATACTATAGCAGTCCTATTTAAATTATGAGACACTTATAAGAGTAGTCCATATTTAATAGTATTAAAATAACTATTTAATACTCATTTAAAAAAAGAATGCGATCGATACAAACCTAAAAAGCCAGATTAAATCAGACTTTTTATATTTTGAATTGGTATAACTGCGATTGTCAAAGCTAGAATCTGATTATTTATAAACTTTTATACTAACTTTTTACGGCTGTTAAGCACAACTTTGCGCGTGAATTACTCAAATAATCTCCAGCTATATGCCCCATCGATAACATCTCTCAGAGAACGTGATTGGACAGCTTTGATAGAACTGTTTGATAGAGACGACGGTGATGAAATTGAAGCCGACATCAGCGGTAGTTTATTTTGGTTAATACCTGAACCTTGTTGGGAAGACGATCCCTTTGATTTTTTGCGTGAGTACCTTTAAAGAGTGATGAGTAATGAGTAATGAGTGATGAGTCCAAAAGAAGCTTTTAATTTATAACTCCTAACTCCTAACTCCTAACTATCTAACGTTGAGGCGACTTAGGAAAATACGTAGGCGATCGCTTTGGGGATTGGTCAGCACTTCATAGGCTGGGCCTTGTTCTGTGACAATACCTTTGTCTAAAAATATCACTTGATGGGCTACTTCTTTTGCAAATTGCATTTCATGGGTGACAACCACCATTGTCATGCCTTCTGTGGCTAATTGTTGCATCACTTGCAGAACTTCACCGACGAGTTCGGGATCTAGAGCGCTGGTGGGTTCGTCAAATAGCATGATTTGGGGATTCATACATAAACTACGAGCGATCGCTACTCGTTGCTTTTCTCCGCCAGAAAGTTGTTCGGGATAAGCAGAGGCTTTGTCAGATAAACCAACTTTTTCTAAATATAATCTCGCTAGTTGGGCGCTTTCTTTTGGTGTTTTACCCAGGACTTTACGCGGTGCGAGTGTCATATTTTCTAAGACGCTGAGATGGGGAAACAAGTTGAACTGTTGAAAAACCATGCCTACTTGTGTTCGTAGTTGCCGCAGTTGGCTATAGTTGACAGTGGGCCGGGATAAGTTAATTCCATTGATGATTAAACGCCCTTTGTCAATGGTTTCTAAGCGGTTGAAGCAACGTAGTAGGGTACTTTTACCACAGCCGGAGGAACCAATAACTGCCACAACTTCTCCTCGGTTGATTTCGCCGGTGATTCCTTTGAGGACTTTTAGGGAACCAAAGTTTTTTTCGATATTCTCAAAAATAATCGCAGGGATGGTATTATCCATTACTTGTGTCAAGCTGCTCTACAGTTGATTGTAATATTTTAAGAAACCGCAAAGGCACAGAAGGAGAGAAAATAATATGGCTAAAGTTGGTTTTATGCGTTGGCTGTATTTATGTGTCTTCGTAGGTTTTAGTTGTTTGTTACTGGCTGGCTGTGCTGTAAACTCTAGCGCGGGGAAAACTTTGCGGATTGCTACGGAACCGGCGTTTCCACCTTTTGAGTTTCAAGGAAAAGGTGGCGAGTTGCAGGGGTTTTCCATTGATTTGATGAATACAATTGCTTCTTCTGCTAACTTTAAAGTGAATTTTCAAAGTCTGCCTTTTGATGGCATTATCCCCGCTTTGCAAGCCAAAACCGTAGATGCCGCCATTAGTTCGATTACGATTACTGAGGAGAGGGCAAAAACGGTTTCTTTTTCTCGTCCTTATTTTAAGGCTGGGTTAGCGATCGCAATTCGTGCAGACAATCAAGATATTACTGGTTTTGACAGTCTCAAAAATAAAAAAATTGCAGTACAAATTGGCACAACCGGGGCTGCAAAGGCTAAGACTATTCCTGGGGTACAAATTCGCAGTTTTGATTCAGCACCCTTAGCCCTGCAAGAATTGCTCAACAGTAATGTAGATGCGGTAATTAATGATGCACCTGTAACTTTATATGCAATTAATACAGGCAATCTTCAGGGAATTAAAGTAGTACAGAAATTGCTGACGGAGGAGTTTTATGGAATTGCTACAGCTAAAAACTCGCCAAATCTAACATTGATAAATGATGGCTTGGATAAAGTGCTGAAAAATGGCACTTATTCCCAAATTTACCAGAAATGGTTTAAAGTTGAACCACCATCACTACCAGCTAAATCACCATTTGAAAATCAAACTAACGCTGGCGTATCTAAAATATTAACTTCAATTAGGGTGATATTGCAGGCTTTTCCAAGTCTATTGCAGGGTGCATTGGTAACGTTGCAATTGACAATACTTTCGGTAGTATTTGGTTTAATTGGCGGTTGCTTAATTGGTATTGTTCGCCTTTCTCATATTGCACCTGTGCGTTGGTTGGCGAGGGCGTATGTAGATTTTTTTCGAGGAACGCCTTTGCTGGTGCAAATTTTTATGATTTACTTTGGTTTACCAGCAATTTTACAAGAACTTGGTTGGACATTTTCTTTCGATCGTCTCAGTGCTGGGGTAATTGCCTTAAGTTTGAATAGCGCTGCATACATTGCCGAAGTTGTTCGTGCTGGAATTCAATCAATTGAACCAGGACAAGCAGAAGCAGCAAAATCATTAGGTTTGAGTTCTGTGCAAACTATGAGTTATGTAATTTTTCCCCAAGCTTTCCGGCGGATGATTCCACCTTTGGGTAATGAGTTTATTAGTTTGTTGAAAGATACTAGCTTAGTTTCTGTGATTGGGTTTGAAGAATTACTACGTAAAGGACAGCTAATTGTTGCTGATAACTATCGCGCTTTTGAAATTTACGCAGGTGTAGCAGTGGTTTATTTGTGTTTGACGTTACTTTCTTCCCAAGCATTTAGCCGATTAGAAGCTTGGATGAATCCCATCAAGCACTAAGAGACTTTCAAAAATAATTTCTCAAAATCCTGAGAATGATAATCAATATGCTTGGCAAGCTAATTTTTTGGGATAGGTAGCAGTTGGGGATTAAAATCCTTAAGAGAAAATTCAACTTAATAAAATGTGTTCTAATATACCTTTTTTCAAGATAATTCTAATCCATTGTTTAATTTAACTTAATACTTTGCTACAAATCCAATAAAAAAGTTATGTAACATCAATCAGATAACAGTATTGTTATCATGGACTTGTAATCATTAAGAAATGTAAATAGTAACTATAACCATAAGTCAATTTAACTTAATGATTTTGTGCTTGCTATTTCAGGGCTGAGTATGCCCGTACAATTTTGTTGCAATGAAAACTCAGTGAATAGGTTTGAACTATTCAATGCAAGTCTAGTTTCGGCTGCATTGTAACAGTTCACCTTGGCAGCCAAAAATTAAAAACTTTTCATAAGAGGAGAAGCAAATGAGAAATTTGAAAGCAATCATAGACAAATCCTCATTGACTAGTGAAGTACCGGCATCATTTGTGGTGTTTCTTGTCGCCCTTCCTCTTTGTATGGGTATTGCGATCGCTTCGGGACTTCCGCCATCTCGCGGCATAGTTACAGGAATAGTAGGCGGAATTATTGTTGGTGCGGTTTCCGGTTCTCCACTGCTAGTTAGTGGCCCAGCAGCAGGGCTGGCGGTGGTTGTTGCAGAAATAGTTCAACAATATGGCATTGAAATGGTTGGGCCAATTCTGCTCCTAGCAGGTTTAATCCAATTACTCGCAGGTATATTTAAACTTGGTCAGTTGTTTCGCGCCATGTCACCGGCTGTCATCTATGGAATGCTTGCAGGTATTGGGATATTAATCTTCGCTTCCCAATTTCATGTGATGTTAGACGACCAACCGCGGATACACGGCATTGAGAATTTAATTTCGATTCCCAACACGATTTACAACGCTTTCTTTTCTATTGATGGTAACGTTCATCACCTTGCAGCACTCATAGGTGTAACAACTATTATCAGTCTTCTGCTGTGGGAAAAATTTAAACCCAATAGTTTAAAGTTGATACCTGGCGCGCTTGTCGGCGTTGTCATTGCTACCATCATCACTACAGTGTGTAGATTACCGATTCAGTATGTTGATGTACCTGGAAATCTAGCACAAGCAATTCAATTACCAACACTTGCCAGCTTACCACGCTTAATTCAGGCACCAGTTTTGCTAGATGCGATCGCGATCGCATTTATTGCTAGTACAGAAAGTTTACTTTCAGCCGTAGCAGTAGATCGATTGCATACCGGGACAAGAACCGATTTCGATCGCGAATTAACAGCCCAAGGAATTGGCAACGTTATATGTGGGTTCTTGGGTGCTTTGCCGATGACAGGAGTGATCGCCCGCAGTTCTGTAAACGTAGAAGCTGGTGCTAAAACTAGATTATCAACGATGCTTCACGGTTTATGGCTGTTAATTTTAGTAATTGCAGCCCCAACCTTGCTCAAAATAATTCCCATCTCTAGTTTGGCAGCAATTCTAGTTGTTACTGGTTACAAACTAATCGAAGTAGAACATATTCGCCAGTTAAAAAAGTATGGACGTTTTCCTCTGGTAATATTTGCTGCCACTTTAATCGGGATTGTTGTTACTGACCTAATTACAGGTGTTTTAATTGGTATTCTGTTGACAGGAGTTTTACTAATTCACAAAATGTCTGTGCTGAATATCCAAGTTATTAAGCACGAAGATAATCAGCGAATAGACATTTATTTACAAGGTGCGGCAACATTTGTAAGGCTACCAAAATTGGCGAACATTTTAGAACTTGTGCCTCCAGGAAGTGAATTGTATGTTTATATGCAAGACTTGGCTTATATAGATCACTCTTGTCTAGACTTACTATCGGTGTGGGCAAAACAACAGGAAAAAATGGGAAGCACTTTAACTATGCAATGGGATCGTCTGATAGATCGTAATCGCAAACCATTTACTCTGTAGTAGTCAAGCTAGATTGAATTTGCTTCACGGTAGGGTATCACAGCTGTGCTACCCTACCAATTGTTTGTATTCTATGTAATCAGCCAGGGGTTAAAATAGGTTTTATATAGGGAATTTGGATTGAGTTGCACCTGAATTAACCAAAAATATATGACAATTCTCAACGCTCGTAACTTATCCTTAGAAGAAGTTCATCGTCTATTTGGTTTTCAAAGACAGTACAATGATTCATTTTCTAACTACTTATCTTTGGAACCTCTCACTGAAGCAGAACAGCAGGAACTAAAACAAATTCAGGATGACTTTGATAGATACCTAACAATAGGTAAAGTTTCTGAGGGTCAGGTAAAGTTTCTTGCAGTTGCACCTTTACTAAGATTAGCTGGTTTTTATCGCTATCCGATCGAGATTGTTTTGGAAGAGAATATTGCTGATATTGAAGTTGAAGATGAAGATATAAAAATTAAAGGAAGGTTTGATATTTTAGCTGTTAATAAAGCTAAAACTACAAAAACTCAAACATATTTTTGGGTACTGTTGATTGAATCTAAAAACTGTCAAGTTGATATATCAACAGGTTTGCCTCAGCTACTTACTTATGCTTATAAAAATTTAGATAATCAAAAATCAGTTTGGGGATTAACGACTAATGGTAGAAGTTATCAGTTTGTCTATATTGAACAAAGAAATCCCCCTATTTATTATCTGTTGCCAGAATTAAATTTAATGGAAAGAGAGCGTTCAAGTCAGTTGCTACAAGTTTTAAAAGCAATTTGTCAGCTTTAAAAGCATTGATGGAGTAGGATAAATCACGCTTTAAGCAAAGTATAGTGTTTTTAGCTGATTTGCTTGAGAACTAACGCCCTAAGTGCGATCGCAATACACTTGACCAAAGCTACGATCGGGATTAATCTCAATCACCATATCAACCATTGTTGCATCTCTTACCAACGGCGTGATAAATAATTCCGGGTGCAGCGATCGCCAAAAGTAATTGACAAATTGCTCTATCTGTGCATCAATCATCCCCGATTTTCCCGCAGCAATCATTTGTTGTTCTGCCTGTTTGCGCCACTCCAAAGAACAGCGGTAATCAGTGGGATACAGCACAATTAAACTGTCTAATCGCTCCCACAGTGGTAAATAATCGTGGAGGCGAAGATTCATCTCACGGGCAAATGCTCTATCTTCATCTGTGACAATTGGCGGCGGTGCAGTATCAAAGAAATCAGGGTCGATTGGTCGCACACCCACAAACCAACCTTCAAATAGTACAATATCTACATCCGTAACCATTTCTGGATTAGTGCGATCGCCAGCACCTCCATAAGCTGATTTATCAAAACGGGGAAGCATCACCGGGCTTTGCAACTCACGGATTTGATCTAGTATATTTAAGCCTAAGTCTATATCGTGAGTTCCTGGGGGGCCGCGCCAAATTAACCGGGGATCTTGCTGTGTTAAAGCCAAGCGATCGCTGTAAGTTTTATACAAGTCATCCAAAGATAAACTCACAGTCCTGTATCCCAAATGATCGAGAATCAAAATGAGAATTTTGGACATTGTGGTTTTACCAGTGCCTTGTACTCCCAATATTCCTTGAATCAGGGGGCGTCCCAACTGTTGGCGCTGCGATGCTAGTTTGATCCCCAAAGGCAGCCACAAGTCCCACAATATCTGTAACATTTCCTGGGGTTGTACTTGGAAAGTCACTTGACAGAATTCGCTAAAAGCTGGGAAGACAGATTTTAGTAAATGCGATCGCCTTTCGAGCATTTCATCAACATTTTCCGGCGCGATCCCAAAAGCTTTAGCCCTTAACCGATCTGCCAGTGCTGCTTCTCTTGCTTCCTGCTTCCAAGTTTCCCCCATCCCATTGGTTGCCAAAACACTCAGCCACAAATTCATAAATTCTCCATCTGACTACGATCCCAGCTTAAAAGCTTCGAGAAACAGGCTGTAGATGAAACCAACCTTGAGGAGATTTAGTGAGTCTATCAAGAGCGATCGCCTTTCCAAAAAGCTGCGACTATAAAATATCCGACTGGTAATTTCCGTCAACATTACTAAAAAACCAGCTACTACAATGTCTAACTCTGCCCGTTGTCCAGCTGTTGTGGAAGCCGCGTTTCCTAGAAAAAAACCGAACAAAAAACTAATTATCAGCAACGATAGTCGTCGCCAAGGATTTAAAAACCATTGCCCAAAGCGTGTAGCAATGCCATCGAACAAGTTATTGAGACGAGTGTTTTGCATCAAAGGGACTTCTGGGAAAAGTCAAGATATCTTGAAATATATCTATATTAATGTAAGAAGGATATTGGTTTTAGCATCAGCTTGTTTGTTACTATTGTAGATATCTACTGGAATTGCAGTGTTTATTCAAATTTGACTATTCTATCATCTTCTTCAGAAGTACAGTTTCTTAGAGGATGTTTGGAAAAAATAAATATTTAGTTTGATCCTCACGAGCAAGCCTGAAAAAATGGGAAAATCATTCAAAATTCCCCTTTTTTAAGGAAGCTAGTTCGTTAAGCGCGTTTGCTGACTTGTATTCATGTATGGAAGTAAGCTCCTCGTAGGGTCTCCCAACAGGAGAATAAACTTGCGTAGATTTAGAAAGGAGGATCTCTAAGGACTGACGTTTAGCAAAAGACGCCTTGTTGAGGCTGCTAACGGTTTCAGGAAACTTTTATTTTTTTTATAGAAAGGAATTGGTTCAACAGGTATAAATTTATCTTTTTTTTATCCATACTTACGGTTAAAAACCAAAGTAATGGATGTCTGTATCTCTTGTTTTTCAAACATCAAAGAGATTATATCCTGCAAATGTTTTCTAATCAAAACGATATTTATCATACATTCCTATTCCTAATTTGAGGAAAGTCTATATTCGGCTGTTTTGTGTGATTGCCTTTTGGGATAATAGGCTACTATTTGGTCAAGCCTAGACAAAATATTTATTTCTAAATAACTATCAATATGAAATCTTCAGTGTATCGTAACGTCGGTATTACAGCTTTGTGCTTGGGACTGCTTGTTGCTCTGGTGGGATGCCTGGGACTGAGCGTATCCTTTGAGTCCACCAAACCAGATACAAACCCAGATACATCTTCACAACTGCCAACAGAAACTCAAGAGTGGCATACAACTTCGGTTGTACCTGAAAAAAGTATTTCCACTAGCCTATCTACTCCAGTACCTACCCCAACCAATCGAGTAGAACATAGCAGTAAAGAGAATACTTATCCTGTCTTGGCAGAGCGTGATAAATCAACAAGCATTGCCAAGGATCGAGGTACTTTGCGAATGAGCAATCAAACAAATCAGCCTGTGCGGCTAGTTCTACTGGCAAGAGAGTCAGTAGCAAAAGGAGCTAGTAAAAAACAAACTCACTACGATGTACCGGCACATTGGGATTTTGCTCCCGAAGAAGGTAGTGAGAAGGGACTGGTTCTATCTCTACCTCAAAATAATTTAAAGCTGGAAAAAGGAGATGTTTTAGTTGCTTTTGCACAAGATGGTTCCCGTCGTTACTGGGGCCCTTATATTATTGGCGAAACTCAATTACCTAAGTGGAATTCCCAAAATAGAGAATGGCAACTTGTGCTGAGTCAATAGACTTATTGCAGAAGTGCTTTTTGCACTCTTGGGGGAAAAGGTTTTGGTTAAAGGGTAAGGGGACAATACAGAACCTTTTCCCCTTACCCTTTTCCCACAATGCCAAGAAGTCTAATAAATATGCTCAAACCTTTATTTTTACATCCTTACCCTACAGTTGGTAAAGTGTTAAGTAATGGATAGAGGAAAATTGTTGAATTAAAAACTCCGAAGAACAAAAGATAGATAACCAACGACTATTGATTAGTGATTGTTGACTATTGACTAAATGAGAATGAAATTGAGTGTTAAGCACACTGTTGATCGGTGGTTCAACAAAATAGCAAAAAATCCAGCCCTGAGCCTAACTGTGTCGATTTTGTGGTTGATAGTGGTTGGTTGGGTGGCTTTTGGGTGGAATTTGGGCAACATTGGCTTAATTGATGAGACAGAGCCGCTTTTTGCCGAAGCTTCTCGCCAGATGTACGTTACAGGTGATTGGATTACCCCATTTTTCAATGGTGACACTCGTTTCGATAAACCTGCTTTAATTTACTGGTGTCAGGCGATCGCATATCATCTGATTGGCGTGAATGAATGGGCAGTACGCCTTCCTTCTGCGATCGCCGCATTCGGCTTAGTTTGTTTAGCTTTTTACACCATCCAGTGGTATTTGGCTAAACAAGACGAATTAGAGCAAGTTTCACGTCCTACTCGTCGTTACTTAACATCTTTTATAGCGGCAGCGTTGATGGCACTCAATCCCGAAATTATTATTTGGGCGAGAACAGGTGTCTCTGATATGCTGCTCACCGGATGTATGGCATCGGCTTTGTTATGTTTCTTTCTAGGGTACGCAGGGAAGGAAGGGAGCAGGGGAGCAGGGAGCAGGGAGCAGGGGGAAAATTCCTCTCCTCTACCCACTGCCCCCCGCCCCTCTGCCTCTTCTGCCCTATTCCCTAATAAGTGGTACTTAGCTTTTTATGTGCTGATTGCTGGTGCAATTTTGACCAAAGGGCCAGTGGGAATTGTTTTGCCGGGGCTAATTGTTGCTGCCTTTTTGCTTTACGTGGGTAAAATGCGAGAGGTGTTGCGGGAAATGCACCTTCTTGTAGGTATGCTGATAATTATCGCTTTGTCAGTGCCTTGGTATGCTTTAGTAATTTGGCGCAATGGCTGGAATTACATTAACTCCTTTTTTGGTTATCACAACCTGGAACGCTTTACAGAAGTAGTTAATGGTCACTCAGCACCTTGGTATTTTTACTTTGTAGTCGTGCTGTTGGGTTTTGCACCATACTCAGTGTATTTACCAGCTTCTATAATCAGACTAAAGTTTTGGCAGCGATCGCATTGGCGATCTGTTGAACGTTTTCAGCAATTTGGTTTATTTGCCTGGTTCTGGTTTGCTAGCATCTTTAGCTTTTTTTGCATTGCCGTTACTAAACTCCCTAGCTACGTATTACCTTTAATGCCAGCAGCAGCAATCCTGGTAGCCTTGTTGTGGAGCGACGTTTTTTCAGATACAAAGACACGGCAAACAATTCCTGTTTCTCCCTCTCCCACTTTGCCTATCTCCGCGTCTTTGCTGCGAATAAGTGGTTGGGTGAATGTAGTATTTTTATCAATTCTGGCAACAGCACTGCTCAATATCACCCACATATTAGGTACCGATCCAGCGATCAGTAACTTCCACGAACTAATTGAACAATCTGGTTTACCAGTAATCGCCGGTATAATTTGGCTAGTTTCTGCTGTTTTGGTCGCGGGTTTATTATTGAGTCGCCGCTGGAACTACATTATCGGTATTAATTTAATCGGGTTTGTGGCGTTTGTAATTTTTGTCTTAACGCCTGCTTCGTTCTTTATCGATCGAGAACGTCAATTACCCTTAAGGGAATTGTCTGCGGTCATTCTAGAAACAAAACAACCAAACGAAGAATTGATTATGCTTGGCTTCAAAAAGCCGAGTGTGGTATTTTACAGCCACATCCACGTAAATTATTTAAAATTTCCCCAAGAGGCTGTAGAGCATATTAAAAACCAGGCTGCTAAAGGACTAAAACCTTCCTCAGTGCTACTGTTAGCCGAACAGAAAAAGTTTTTACAAATGGACTTACAACCAGATGATTACAAGAATTTATCAACCAAGGGTGCTTATAACTTGGTTCGAGTTCCTTTTAAGAAAATGAAGAATCAAAAAATAGATATATCATAATTTGTCATTAGTCATTAGTAGTCATTAGTCCTTAGTTATTGGTTATTCACAAAGGACGAAGGACAAATGACTAATGACAAAGAACCAACGATCGATGGTTCCATTAACATTTGTGATTGTAACCATTGATAGCTAAAGCTTGATTGATCTGGGTTAATAGGTCTTCCATTGATATCGATCGCGGTAATACTTGGGTAGCGATCGCACCAACAACAGTTTCTATCGATTCCACACTATTCTTCTTCTGCTTGTCAATTTCCCGATCGGCTACTCCATCCTGGAAACTGGTTTGTGAGCGATTTAATCGCTGATTGAGTACCAAAATTGGTGGCAACTTTAAAGGCGAATTTCCTAATGTTTTCAGTGCTTTGAGCACATCTTTATGAATAGAGGTTTCTCCTAAACAAATTAGCAGTAAGTCAACGCTTTCGTGGCGAATCTGTTGCAACACTTCTGCCCAACAAGGACTCATCGCCGCTTTGAAGCCTGCTGTTTGCAGGTATTGAATTAAAGCTTGGAACCATTCAGATCCCCGTTGAGCGGTTTCACTACTAATTGAGCAATTTTTTTCTGTCCGATAACCCTTAGCTGGTTTACGTCTTACCTGGGGGAAATCCCGTAGCATTGTTAAATCCACTACTAAGATGTTGGGAGGGCAGCAAATACCAGAAGCAATTTCTAGTACTGATAGTAAAGCATCTGTTTTCTCGGTGCGACTGCTGTTATCTTTCGCAAATGGTGTCAAGTAAGGAAATACAGATAACCCTGGTATTTTAGAAGCGATTAGGGTAGTTGCAACATCGCAAGTAACCAGTGGTATAGCTGCTAAACGCGGATGTCCAATTAGTTGTTGCAAATAAATTTGAGCGGTGGTACTTTCGACATCTAGCAAAATCACATCAAATTGCCATACCCGCGCCAAAAGTTCTGCCTGATCTAGGTCATCTACTTCAATCACTCGGTGTTCTCGAAGTGAGGGGTGAGGATTGACCGATTCTAACTGGGGATTCACCAACCTGAGAATTCGCAGTGGGGTTTTTGTTGGGATAATTGCACTATTATTTAACCCTATCTGCGGAACTGCTTGTACAGTACATAATTTTTCGAGAACCGGTGCTAAAACCTGATGCTCTACTGGCAAACTTAAGAAACCATCGGCTCGGTTAGCAAATGCTTGCTCCTTTTCGGCTGCCGTTGCGGTGACAATTACAGATATATGACGGGTTGCGGTGTCAGATTTTAGTAAAGTTAGTACATCCCAGCCTGATAGCAGGGGTAGCAACGGATTCAAAAATATTGCTATTGGTTGCAAGCGCCGCGCTTTTTCAACTGCTTCTGTCCCCGATCGCGCAATCACTACCCGATATCCTAAACCTTTGAGTTGTTCGGTCAAATCTTCAATATATCGAGCTACTGCCTCGACTACCAAGACCAACCGTTGCGAACTCGCAAGATGATGCTGTATGGGCGTACTAACTTGCTGACGAGCGGCTGCGGAGTTTTCCCGTGTTAATTGATATCGTGTTTCCTCGTCTTCTCTGATTCCCATATCTGGTTCCGAAAAGCCTGTTTTCGGGGGACTGGGTGGCAGAAGTAGGGTAAACTGGCTACCTTTACCTTCACGCGATAAGAAACTGACATCTCCTCCGTGGAGGCGAGCCAAGGCGCGAGTTAATACTAGCCCTAAGCCAGTGCCTTCAAATTGCCGGGTGAGGGGATTTTCTAATTGTTGGAATTTTTGAAAGATTAAGTGTTGCTGGTGTTCGGGAATACCAATTCCTGTATCCCAAACTGTAAAGGCAATCCATCCTTCCCAACGACTTACCCGCAGCCCAATTTCGCCAGATATTTCGGTGAATTTAAAAGCGTTGGAAAGTAGGTGTACTAGCATCTGGCGTAAGCGCAATTCGTCTGCCACCATCTGATCTAAACCTAGTTCAATGGAAAGACAGAATTGAGGAGCAGATGAACGGGCATTTGCAGGTGGCGGGGTAGATGTCGCTTTGGTGGTTTGAGTGTGGATCGCTTTAGCTTCCGATAGGGCGCGATCGCACACAGCCCGAATTTTCACCGGAGTCAGCGTCAAATCCATTTGTCCCGTTTCCATCCGAGTCAAATCTAAAATGTCATTCACCACACTCATCAGGTGGCGTCCGCTTTGATGAATCAGTCCTGCATAACGGGCTTGACGCTCGTTGAGTTCTCCCAACTGCTGATCCACTAGCAAGCGCGATAATCCCAAAACGGCAGTTAGGGGAGTTTTGAGTTCATGACTAATACAAGCTAAAAACTCGTCTTTTAACCGATTTAGTTGAATTAAATCGGCATTTTTTGCTGCTAGTTCTTTACAAAGTTGCTGCTGTTCTGTGACATCAGTAGCTAAAACCAACCACAAATCAGTGCTGAGTGCAATTTCCTGGGCACCGATCGCTTGAAATTCAGGACTATCTAAGGGAATTTTGGCAAACTGCCAGATTCGCTCTTGACCATTTTGCACTTCGACAACGCAAGTACAAGTACCCACTTGACTATCTAAATAGCATCGGCTATATGCAGTATCACCTGATGTTTCTTGCCCAATCAGTTCTTCTTCACCACTATGCTCATCCCTACCATTGGGATGAACCTTGATTGCTGGTTGGGTGGCATATTCTGCTATTTCGGAGCGTTTAGGGGCAAGTATTGCCTCCACCTGTTGCCTAACTCCTTCTGGATCTTTTAAGCTTCCTAATTGCTGCCACCAGGCGGGATTTCGCGCTATTACCTCGCCAGTACCCGTTTGCAACATCAAAGCCCAAGGCAATCTTTCTAGCAAGTGTACCAGTGGCTGGTGTTTTAATGACTTGGGTTCATTTGGCGCACCATCATACTCATGACGATGTTCGCTAGACTTTTGTAAGCCAGCCATCCGTTCCTGAGCTAGCGATCGCAATAGGCGCGAACTATCCAATAGCCCCAAATATCGACCCTCGGAGTCAATCAGCGCCCAATCTAAGTTTTGGGGTTTTTCGACTTGTGAATCGCACCAGCGCAAGCTTAATTGCTCTACACGCTCATAAGCTGATATTGTCTGTATTGGCTCAATTAGACCCTGACCCCAGGTAGAAAGCGATTGTAAATTTAGATTTTTATCGTCACTTTGGGCTAATAATTTTGGGATTAAACGGGCAGAATACAGCAATCCGATCGGGCATTGCTGTTGATTCACTACTACCAAGCGATCGCACTGCTCTTGCTCAAAAATCTCCAACACCACTGCCAGAGAACTTGTTTGGGGGCAGCTAGGTACGGTTGCCTGAAAGTCATAAAGCGGGTAATCTAGCATTAACATAGGGATTTTGGGGTCATTCTTCCTGTGGAACCCTCCGGCATTTCCATCTGCCAGTTGATGGTCTTTTCGCCTGAAGTCATATCCTCTAAGAAGACTCATATAAGCAACTCTGGTTATTTCAACGCCATTAAAACAACGGGATTTCCCCTAACGGACACGGGAATTGCAAACAAGTGCATTTTTCCAAGAGGCGACGTTTCTAATTTTTAGCAACTAGCCAGCCTCCCCAGTGTCTTACTGGTATTTAAACTCCTCATCGATAGCGACGGCTAAAACAATTATGGCCCCAAAGATTCGCTTTAGAACCTTGAGGAATTATAATGATTTGGAATGCGACAATCCTTTAAGTTCGTTTAAGTATCTTATCAAGGAGCAAAATAAAAAAATCTATCTATTTATATACATAGATATGTAAATCATGAGTTAAATATTGTGTCTTGCAATGCCGACGGATACTTCATCATCAAAGACCTACTAAGTTTTACCAGTTAGTTGCTCCACTAAAATGTTGAGTGCCTAGCACTATCTGCTTGCATAGAGCGTTATTTTGGGGTTAAATCAGTAGTTTACTGCACACGCAGTATTTCCCTACTAAGCGTTAGCCAAACTTATCAGCCCATGTTGATTGGTCAGGGCGATCGAGGAGATATATTCAAGAATAGATGTTATTACCGATATTGATTCTGCAATCTAATCTTAACAGATGCTTAAATAATCCAGTTAACTTAGCCAACCTAAAAGGTTTGAGTACGTGGGTGGGGCAATGGATAAACGCAATTATTGCCCAATTTTGCTACTTACCTGTTGCTGTAACAAGCTCTGGAACAATCAACTATTTACCAAATTGGCTGCTACTAAATCCAAGTAAGGCATACACTCTTCAGTACGTTTATGTATTTGCCAGTCAGATGCAAAAAAGCCAGCAGTATTTTCAGGAGATGACTCCGGCAGAAAGAGAAGCATTATTAAGACAGCTTAAAATAGATTATAGCGTGATTCTTATAGATTATTTTACTACAGACAAAACACTCAAAGATAAAATTGATAAATTTATCAATACTATATTTTATGCTAATATTCCTGTGCCCCAAATAATCGAAATTCACATGGATATAATTGAAGAATTTTCTAACCAGCTAAAATTAGAAGGTAGGAGCAATGAAACTTTACTTGACTACCGCCTAACGTTAATAGATATCTTAGCTCACCTGTGCGAAGTCTATAGGAATTCGATTTCTAGATAAAATAAATTAAATTTATTGCTTTGTGTTCAACTTGGAACAAGCTACAACTGTGAGTGAGTAACGATGCATGGAAAAATATTGTATTCCTCTATTTATGACTAGTTATTAAGTATATGAATAAAGCCAGAAAAACCTACGTTCTCAAGCTTTACGTAGCAGGTAACACTCCTAATTCAGTTAGGGCATTAAAAACACTAAAAGATATTTTAGAACAGGAGTTTGAAGGAGTTTATGCTTTAAAAGTAATCGATGTACTGAAAAGCCCACAACTGGCGGAAGAAGATAAAATACTGGCCACACCAACATTATCTAAAATTTTGCCTCCACCCGTTCGCAAAATTATTGGGGATCTTTCAGATAGAGAAAGAGTGTTGATTGGATTGGATTTGCTCTATGAAGAACTGAGTGAAGAAGACTTTGAAGAGTAAATTTTTAATCATAAAAAATTAAGTCAAAACTTTAGTAATAAAAAAACAGGTTTTAATCCCCTTTTGTTATCAAGCAATGAGTGAAAACGAGCAAGTAGAACCAAAACAACCACCGATAATTAGGGGTGTAGAAAAAATTCGGACGATGATCGAAGGGTTTGACGATATTAGTCATGGTGGTTTACCAATTGGGAGAACTACCTTGATTAGTGGTACATCTGGCACAGGCAAAACCTTATTCTCTCTTCAGTTTCTCTATAATGGTATCACCTACTTTGATGAACCAGGAGTATTTGTAACCTTTGAAGAATCACCGAGTGATATTATTAAAAATGCCAATATTTTTGGTTGGAACTTACCCCGCTTAATTGAAGAAGGCAAGTTGTTTATTCTTGATGCTTCTCCCGATCCAGAAGGTCAAGATATCGTAGGAAATTTTGACCTTTCTGCACTCATTGAACGCTTGCAATATGCCATCCGCAAATATAAAGCTAAACGAGTTTCAATCGACTCAATAACAGCAGTATTTCAGCAGTATGAAGCGATGGGAGTTGTGCGACGCGAAATTTTTCGCCTGGTAGCACGCCTCAAACTACTAAGTGTCACCACTCTAATTACCACTGAGCGTAGTGAAGAATATGGACCCGTTGCCTCTTTTGGAGTGGAAGAATTTGTTTCCGATAATGTAGTAATTGTTCGCAACGCTTTAGAAGGAGAACGCCGCCGTCGCACAATTGAAATTCTCAAGTTGCGCGGCACAACTCACATGAAAGGCGAGTATCCTTTCACAATTACTAATGAAGGAGTTAACATCTTCCCACTCGGAGCAATGCGCTTGACTCAACGTTCTTCTAATGTCAGGGTATCTTCTGGTGTCAAAACTTTAGATGAAATGTGCGGTGGGGGTTTCTTTAAAGATTCAATTATTTTGGCGACAGGAGCTACAGGTACTGGTAAAACGCTGTTAGTAAGTAAATTTATTCAAGATGGCTGTCTCAATGGAGAACAGGCGATATTATTTGCTTATGAAGAGTCACGCGCCCAACTATCTCGTAATGCTTCCTCTTGGGGAATTGATTTTGAAGAATTAGAACATCAAGGTTTACTCAAAATAATTTGTACCTATCCTGAATCAACTGGTTTAGAAGACCACTTACAAATTATTAAATCAGAAATTGCTATTTTCAAACCTGCTCGAATCGCCATTGATTCTTTATCAGCATTAGCTAGAGGAGTTACGAATAATGCATTTCGGCAGTTTGTAATTGGTGTGACAGGTTATGCTAAACAAGAAGAAATTACTGGTTTTTTTACCAACACAACCGACCAATTTCTAGGAGCGCATTCGATTACTGACTCTCACATTTCCACGATTACCGATACAATTCTGATGTTACAGTACGTAGAAATTCGTGGAGAAATGTCGCGGGCAATTAACGTATTCAAAATGCGCGGATCTTGGCATGATAAGGGCATTCGTGAGTATAATATTACTGCTGATGGGCCCGAAATTAAAGATTCTTTCCGAAACTACGAACGGATTATCAGCGGTGCTCCTACTCGCGTTAATATCGATGAAAAGGCGGAACTTTCTCGCATTGTTAGACGTTTTGAAGACAAACAGAGTTCCGAACCCTAAATTTAGTATCGTAGTATATTCTTTCCTAAGTTTAGTATCGTGCTATATTCTGTGGTGAAGAAAGGTTTTCTGCCGCTAGATTGATTTTCGTGTGAGGGATGCGGTGAAAGGACAGCAATTATTTTATAGCTTCTTACCTGGTGTAACGGCAGCAGTTTTAACAACTCAGCCTGCTTGGGCTGGTACTGCGAAACTAACTGGGATACAACTGGCATCTTCTCCTAGTGTTTTGACTTCTACTTATGGTCAAGGCTTGGTTGTGGATACCATAAAAAATAGGCAACTGCCTAACAGTGCAAATGTTAGTGTTCCAACCCTAATACCTGCTTTGGGTTTTACTAAACTTAGTGTGAAACCTTTAAGTAATAACAGTATTCCCGTATTTACGGCTGAAAATACTGTTGTGCCAATAAAACAACTACTTAAGAAAGATAAAGGTAGATTTTTTAGTTTGACACCTACCTCTAATTCTTCCGAAACTCAAAAGAACCAAAAACAGAGTAATTCGAGTGCTTCTGGGCAGAAATTAAAGAAGATACTAGTTCCCAACTATACTTCAAAACCCCTTTCTGTCCAAAAAGAAATTTTGTCCCTGTCTTCTGCACAGCAGCCAGTGGTTCAAAAGAAAAATACTGTTACTCAGTTGCAAACATTTTTACAAACTTCAGCCACAGGTGCAGGAGCAGCAAAACTTTTGTCAGCGCAGAGGTGTCCACAGGAGTTGAGCAAAAGTAAAACTGACTCCTTGGCTATGCTGCTAACCTCAAGCACCTGCTTACAACAAAATGCTATTGGTCGCTTGGCTCAGAGTAATACCACGATTCCGGCGGATTCGACGCCAATCACTGTGCCAGGAACTGCAACTCCTGTGCCGTCAGGGTCGGAGCAACCTTCTACTCTGCCAGGAACCGTAACTCCTGCACCGTCAGGGTCGGGGCAACCTTCTACTCTGCCAGGAACCGTAACTCCTGCACCGTCAGGGTCAGGGCAACCTTCTACTCTGCCAGGAACCGTAACTCCTGCACTGTCAGGGTCGGTGCAAATTCCAGAGAACCTGATTCCTAACTCAAATCCCCTGCAATTTCCCACCAAACCGGAGGAGGTGCAACTTCAAGGAAATCAGCCGATTACTTTGGCACAGGCTCTGGAGTTGGCACGGCGTAACAATCGGGATCTACAGGTGTCCTTATTGGAGCTAGAACGCAATCGAGCGGCTCTACGCGAGGCACAAGCTGCTTTATTGCCCACTCTGGGAGTTAGCACGGATCTGACTCGTAGTCAGTCTTCTAGCGGTCAACTTCAGAACGAATTAAGCGGACCGTTTGCCGCTAACCAAGATCGACCCAGTACATCTTTTTCTGGTCAAGCACAACTTTCATATAACCTTTATACTTCTGGAAGAGTGCAAGCTAGCATCAGAGCGGCTGAAGAACAGGTACGCTACTATGAGCTTGCCGTAGAAACTCAGTCTGAGACAATCCGTTTGAATGTTGCCACAGACTACTACAATTTGCAACAAGCGGATGAACAAGTACGCATTAGTCAGTCGGCTGTGGTAAACTCTGAAGCTAGTTTGCGTGATGCAGAAGCTTTAGAGCGAGCTGGGGTTGGTACGCGGTTCGATGTGTTGCGATCGCAGGTGAATTTAGCAAATGCCCAACAAAATTTAACTAATGCTAGATCCCAGCAGTTGATTTCCCGTCGTCAATTAGCAACTCGGATAAGTTTGCCGCAAGGAATAAATATCAGTGCCGCTGACCCTGTACAATTAGCTGGTCTTTGGAACCCAACCCTAGAACAAAGTATTGTGTTGGCTTATCAAAATCGTCCGGAACTGCAACAGTTTTTGGCACAACGCAATACTAGTGAGCAACAGCGTAGACAGGCTCTTGCAGAACTGGGCCCCCAAGTTAGTTTGGTCGCCAGCTACGACCTGCTCGATCAGTTCAATGATAATGTCAGCGTTACTGATGGTTATTCATTCGGAGTTAGGGCAACTCTAAGTTTGTTTGATGGCGGAGCAGCAAGAGCAAGAGCATCTCAACAGAGAGCTAATATTGCGATCGCAGAAACTCAATTTGCTGAACAGCGCAACCAAATTCGGTTTCAGGTAGAACAAGCTTATTCTACCCAGCAATCTAGTTTGGAGAATGTTCAAACCGCTAATACAGCTTTAGAACAAGCCAGGGAAGCTCTACGTCTAGCGCGTTTGCGATTCCAAGCTGGTGTAGGTACTCAAACTGATGTGATTAACTCTGAAAACGACCTCACACAAGCTGAAGGTAATCGAGTTACAGCAATTTTGGATTACAACCGCGCTTTAGCTCAGTTACAACGGTCTGTTACCCTCAGAGCATTCCGCTAATTAGCTGAAACTCAACTGAATCAGTATTTTTGACTGCTGTTGTGTTTTGTAATCTACTTTGCACCTTCTATCAGAGGATCGCAGATTCCAGTAACGTTTTTGATAAAAAGCTAGCTAAAAGCCTCATTTATTCAGTGTATTAACTGGAAAGATGAGGCTTTTTAGTCCAAAAAGCAATATTGTAAATTGTAATTCTTGAGACATTCTTTAGCGATCGCTAAAGAATTACGCCAACAAAATCTGAAGGGTAAGAGTTGTTTCAATACTTGTCGGGTTTTGGGGAAAAGGGGAAAGAAAAAACCTTTAACCTTTTCCCCAAATCCAATTCCGAGTCAAAAATCCAAAACCCGAGCAGTATTGAGAGTTGTTTTTGTGAGATATGTATTGGACTTAACAGATAAGCGCTATAGTCAAATTTGGACTAACATAACTGAGTGTTCGCTCGCTTGCCTTGTCAAAGACTCATGACTAAAGTAACATCTCAAGAAATTGCACAGTTTCGCTCTCAATTGGCAGACGATCCTAGCGATATGGAAGCGCTGGATTTAATTGAAGACTGTGATGGAGATTTGGAAGATGCAGCGATGACGCTAGCTATCCGAGCAGGACAACAACCAGAAAGAGCAAATTCCGAGTGGTTAGATGCCTTGGCTAGAAAATGGCGTGTGGTCGTTTGCGAACCAGAATATCGAGAAGATTTGCTTAATACTTCTCTTGTGAAGATGATGGAACATCTAAAAACAACGCCAACGTTTCCTAAGATTTTGGCAACGCCAGTTTTGCTATATGTCCTCAAGCAAGGCGTAAACAATTTTTGTGAGCCACTAGATTTGCTAAAATGATCGTCCCATATTTTAATCGTGAGATTAAAATCGCGGCTACGCAAACATAGACGCAAAGCGGCTTCAAAGCCCTTAATCTGACCTTAGTCCGTGCAGACAGACTAGCCTGTGGGAAGACTTCCACTGCATTTGTGTAGTCCTTGTAGTGCTTTGGTGCAAGATGTGAGCCTAATACTACTCGCGTTTTGGATTTTGAACTCAGAATTGGGTGCAAAAAGCACTTTTGCCAAGAGGTCTATGCGAGGGTCAATCCACCAGGACTGATACGCTGTTAATTAAGGCAAAACTTCTATTAGACAAATTGTAAAATCAATGAATTACCTTGTTGCCGTATTACCAGACCGCATTCAAGCCGAAGCTGCTTACTTAGCTTTAGAAAAAGAAGGCATTAACAGCACTATTTTGGGAAGGGGGTATAAAACGGCTGACGAGTTTGGCTTAATTGACCCCAAAGATCAAGCTAAAAAGCAAGCAAAACAGATGGCAACCTGGCTGATACCATTTGGCTTTTTTGCAGGTTTTACATTCAGCCTGATTACTGGTTTAGATACTTTTGCCTGGGCGGGTGAAGTTGGCAATCACATTGTTGGCGGACTGCTGGGTGCTGCTAGTGGTGCAATGGGTGGTGTCTTTGTCGGTGGCGGAGTCGGTTTACTTGTAGGTGGTGGTGATGCTTTACCTTATCGCAACCGCTTAGATGCAGGTAAATATTTAGTCGTCGTTCAAGGTTCTGAAACTCTGACTCGCCAAGCAACTAAAATATTACGTCAATTCGATCCAGAAAATATGCAAGGTTATGCCGATACAAATACTGTGTATTAAATAAATCATAGTTTACAGATCGCCACACAGCGGCTTGAGTTACTTTCCTGTTCTTTGGAGATAGCGTCAGCCGCTGCGATCGCCAACAAATCTCAAGTAGAAAGGCTAACCCAATCTGGACAGAAACTGTAGAAATGGGAATTAAAGCTAGAATCAAGATAGTTATAGCAAATTAATTCTCAATTAATAACTGATAATTTTTAAGAATGTTGCCACGAGAAGAACTTTTAAAAGGTGTTGAAAATCGAGATAGTGTAGCTCGTGCAATCGATCAAGCAGAGCAAGCAATCAAAACTTGGGAAGTGGTTTTGACAGATTTTCTATCTCCCCCAGAATTGGCAGAAATTCAAAGGGTATTTAACCGATTAACAGAAGTGCAATTGGTGGCGTGGGGTGGATATCCGCAAGCTGAACGCCAAAGAATAGCGATCGCTCGTTCGGAACTTCCCTTAGATCGATCTCAAGTCAGCCTTGTAGCTGTAGAAATTGCAGGTAATTTTCTGTTTGATACCGCCTCTCACCGCGACTTTTTAGGCGCAATGTTGGGGACGGGAATTGTTCGTGAAAAGACGGGAGATGTGATTGTCTTAGGAGAACGAGGGGCGCAGGCGATTGTTACACCAGAGTTGGTAGAATTTTTGTCAATGAGCCTCAAACAGGTGCGATCGGTTCCTGTGAAAACTCAGCAGATTGAGCTAACAGAATTAAAGGTTCGGGAACCCAAGAAAAAAGAATTAACTACTGTGGAGGCTTCTTTAAGATTAGATGCGATCGCATCTGCTGGTTTTGGTATGTCCCGCAGCAAAATGGTTGATTTCATCGATGCTGGTGATGTCCGCGTCAATTGGAAGGAAGTTACCCAAGCTAGTTCTCAAGTCAAATCAGGCGACTTAATCGCCATTCGCTCTAAAGGACGTTTAGAGGTTGGAGAAATAGCCGTTACCAAAAAAGAGCGTTACCGAGTTCAATTAACAAGATATATGTAATAAGTTAGGAGTGAAAAGTTAGGAGTGAGGAGTTTTAAATACATCAGTTTATTTAACTCCAAACTCTTGTACAGACGCGATGAATCATGTATCTATTCCTAAATAGATACTTAATACTTAGGCTTTAAAACGTTTCGCTAACATATTCAGTAGAAGTTTGCGCGGTACAAGCCGAGATAATTTGCTTCTAATTTGAGTAGTACTATCAGAGCTAATAACAGTTGGATAGCCTTTTTCTAAAGCCTCTAAAGATTCCTTAACCACTTTTTCGCAAGAATAAACTTTATCTGTACTACCTGCCAGCGCTGGAGGAAAATTAGCTTCTGCAAAAAAGTTTGTTTCTATTGGCCCTGGACAAGTGACTAAAATACGCACACCATACTGATAATTTTCTGCCCATAATGCTTCACTAAAGCTGAGAATAAAAGCTTTACTAGCAGCATAAACAGAAAGGTATGGTATTGGTTGAAATGCGGTAATCGAAGATACGTTAATAATACTTCCAGAACGACGTTGCCGCATCAAGGGTAAAAATTTGTGGGTTAAATCTACCAATGCCAAAATGTTTAATTGTAAGATTTTGACTTGTTTTTCTCCATCTCCTTCAGCAAAATCGCCATAGTAACCAAAACCAGCATTGTTGACTAATAAGTCAATGATTAATCCCTTTGATTTTGTGGCATCAAATACACTAGCTGCTGCATTAGGTTCTGTGAGGTCTTTTACTATAACATCTATTTGAATGTTGTATTGTTCTTGTAGTTGTTTAGCTAATTGGTTTAGTTTCTCTTCAGAACGAGCAACGAGTACAAGATTTGTCTTGCGTGCAGCTAGTTCTTGAGCAAAGGCTTTACCAATACCACTAGAAGCACCAGTAATTAAAGCAGTTGACATTCTACATATTCAGATAATTTTTAAGCACTTATAAATCTTAGCTATGTTGACTATAAGTTTTAACTACCCAAAGTGATATATCCAAAAGGGTAAAAGCAACACTTAGTGACTTTTAGAAACTATATTAATTCTCCAAATATACCAATAGGGGAGATTTTTAAATCTTCTTCATCTGTATATTGAATAGACGAGTCGATTTTTTCTGTTAATTCTGCGTCCTGGCGCGATCGCTCAAATACAATTTTAGAGTTCAAATGCTTAAGATGAGAAAATATTTGCTTCCGTTGGCTTCGTCTAATTCGGTCATAAATAATGATTTTTTTGATAGCCATTCAAATTAATTTTGAATTGTCAATTACCATTTTTCAGACCAATAGATAATTTCTGAAGTGGAACTATTAATAGCAACGCCGTAGCTGTCTCCATGATTCCACTTAAAGCCAGGTCTACCTTTGTCATCTGTATTTAATACTAATATTTCATAAGTAACTGGAAAAGATTCTGTAGGAGAATCACTAGTATAGAAGAAAGTTGTCGGCACACCGTTAGGTTGGTTTATGTGGTCGTTTGTGTCACCACCTATATATTTGTGCTTGGCACTATTTCTATATTGTGAAAGTAATTTTTCTATCTTCTTTGGTGGCTCTTTCAACCTAATTTGAAAAAAACTACTTCCTTGTAAAACTTTGGGAGAGTAAGCAATACGAACGTCTTTAGCATCAAGGGGAATCTCATTAGGAAAATGTTTTACTTGGTCATTTTCAGACCATAGTTGATTACGAATTTCTTTGTAGCGTGATGTATCAGTTATAATTTTAGGCTCGCTAGTACTGCTAAAAGTTGTTCTCAGAAAAAAGCTTCCCCCGACAATACTAAGACTAGCAAGGGCTAATAGAAATTGCGATCGCTTCATCAAGTTGGGTGTATCTAACTTTCATAGTCATATACCCAACTAATAAACTAAATTCGTACTATTGCGGATATCGATTCAGAGATATTAACAGAAACTTTGTGTATTCAGAGGAAAATTGTGAGAATTGTAAAATTAATGTGAAGTTAGTCAATGACTACCTAGTCAAATACCGTAGGTAATCCTCATTGAGGTCAGTACTACCGTTTTAGCTAACGAAATCAATTCCACAGCCATCCTTTTTTTTCAATTCTTCCTGATGCACCAATAACTAAAGCGGATATATAAATAGTAGATGCACCTTAATTAAATCACAGCCTTCAGCTTTTAGTTGAGGGCTTTTTTTTATTGCTGATATTTTTTATTCTGAAAAAATAAATTCATTCAAAAGTCTAATTTTCCCGGATATGGCAATAAATAAAGCGGATTAATAAATGGTAGATGCACCCTAAGAATTTACAGCCCTCAGCCAAAAGCTGGAGGCTTTTATTATTTCAATATTGATGGCAGCAAACTGGGAGCTAACCACACTGCATAACCAATAAATCCAAACAGCAAGGTAATTAGGGCAGTAATACCGTAACTGATGCAAATTAATAAACCATCAGATTCGATGGTGGCAACAGTTAAAAGTAAAATACCGATAGTCGGGATAGGATTTGTAAATGGAATTGGTAATATTAGTAATACTGTTAATAAAGAGATACAAAACCCATTAAGTCGCCAAACTAAAGGATTATGAGCTATTTTTGCTAATCGGGGACGAGCGATTTTCTGGAAAACTTTGGTAAGCCGTCCCAAATTTTGCAAAAGTAACTGGGCGAAGGAACGAGGAAATTTGTAGTTAGCGATTCTTTTCGGTAGCCAAGGCGATCGCCTTCCTAAAACCATTTGCACTGACAACAGTAAACAAGCACCACCAAATGGGCCTGTTAATCCCGGTGGCATAGGAAGCAAAAAAGGCAAAACTAATAATGTAATTACCAGACTAAAACCCCGTTCTGAGGTTTCTGTCAGAATATCGCCTAGAGTCAGCGGTTGTTCAGCTAGGCGTTGCAACAGGGATTTTATATCTTGAGAAAATCTCAGATGCATTTGGCGTGAGTTAATGCGAGTTCCCACTTTGTAGTAGAAGAAGATGAGAGAGAATAACTTTTAAACTTTGCCAATTTTAGATTTTGAATTTCAGGAAAATCTAAAATCTAAAATTGAATGACTCCTAACTCCTGCTTTCTGGGGGTACAAAAACAGCTATAGCTTTAGGTATAACCCGAAAATGAGCAGGTGTGTAGGTAGTGATTTCACCATCTGTATTAATAGGGCGAGGTTTGCGAGTATGTATCTCTATTTCTTGACCTTGATGGGAGCGTACACTTTGCCAATGTATATGTCGCCCTCCTCGCATTGCGGGTAGTAATAATATAACCTGCCACCAGTGTTCAATCTCCAAACTATAAAGGTCTAGCCTTTGATCGTCTATTGTGGCATCGTCAGCCACTGCCATACCACCACCGTAATAGCGGCCGTTACCGACTGCAATTTGAACTGTTTTGACGCGAATCAATTCACCGTTGATTGCAATCTCTGCTGTAAAAGGTCTGGCTTCCAAAAGCACTTGCAATGCAGTGGCAGCATAGGCAAATACTCCCCAGCGGCGCTTAACTTCTTTGGTAAGTCGTTGGGTAATTTTTACACTTAATCCCATACTGGCAACGTTAAAAAAGTGCTTGCCATTTACACAACCCAAGTCGATACGCTGTAAATGTCCATCTCCAATAATTTTGCAAGCTTCGTTGAGGGTATTTGGGATTCCTAAAGTTCTCGCTAGATCGTTGGCAGTTCCCAGAGGCAAGATTCCCAAAGGTAACTGAGTCTCAATTAAGGCATCTACGGCAGCATTGAGAGTACCATCTCCTCCGCCAATAATTACCAACTCAACTCGATCCTTATAGCGAAGTATAACTTCAGCAAGATGTTTGGGATCTTCTGTAGACTCCTCAATTAAATCAAAGCCTAATGTTTTCAGACTTTGAATCGCTTCCGATAGACCCTTTTGCCCTTGGCGAGCATGACGATTTACTAACAGCAGTGCGCGGGAACTCATGGGTGGTACCTTTTGTTGTTGATATGTCCAATTATCCGCATCTGTGTATTCTGCTTGATGTTGACTTTAAAAAAGTGTTTATGTTGTGATGAAATTTATCAAAAATTCATTTTCATAACACTTATTATATTGTGACTATTAATTTTTAATTTTTCTTTAGTTTAGCTCTACTTGCCCTCAGTGTGTTTATCTTCAGCAAATATAATTATTACTCCTCAAATAAATGAATTTTAGGTGTTTTTATTTATCAAATAGCGAGTTGTTCAAATATTATTATGCCAAACACAAGGGATATTTTTCATTAAAATAGATACATTTACAGCAGATTGCAACTTTGTGATGTACAGATTATTGTAAGGGCACAACAATATTCATAAGTGTCAACTTAAGCTAAAAGCTTTGTCAAACTTTCGTTTCCAGCTTCTGGGCTGGAAATGCACTTTAATTGGGCTGCTGCCGCGAGTTCGGGAGGCGGAGCCTCTAGAACAGCATTCCTAGTCTGAGCAGGGGAAGGAGACAAACGCTGTTTATAGCGCTTCTGTGTTGAATCCAATACAGCGCTAGTTGGTTGCTTAACGGCGGGAAATCCCTATCTCCATTTGGAATTTTGGTTTTATGACTTTTTCGGGTCGGTGTTGCGACCAATAATTGCTTGAAACACGTCCCCTAGTAAAAAGAAAAATGCCGCAACTAACACTACAAGCATTAAACCCGCAAGAGCCGCAAAGGGAGAAATGATAAACAATATTAAAAGCGCAAACATCAAAATATTTAGTAATGTCTTATTCATCTTTTTTGATATTGAATAATATGTCAGTATCTAGGCATAAATAAATTTCAAGTTTGTAGTAAGGACTTTAGTCCTGATAATCCTTGCTCTGAGCGATAAATCGCTCACTATAAACTAGGAGTTTATTTGATATTTAATTATGTCTACCTACTTATGTTCTCTACAAATAATCGATAAATTAACAATCTGTCACCTGTCTTCTGTTAGATTTAATCTGTGCGCGCTTACTTTTGCGATCGAGGCGTTTTCTTTGAGAACTGCGAGTTGGTTTAGTGGGTTTGCGTTTGATTGTCACGACAACTGCGCTTTGAATGAGTTCTTGAAGTCGTTTCAAGGCTGACTCGCGATTGTTCTCTTGGCTTCGATGTTCCTGGGCTTTAATTACAACTACTCCTTCTTGGTTAATGCGGCGATCGTTGAGCTTTAAAAGCTGTTGTTTATAATAATCAGGTAATGATGAAGCCGCAATATCGAAGCGCAAGTGGATCGCGGTGGAAACTTTATTTACATTTTGTCCTCCTGCTCCTTGAGAGCGAATCGCAGTAATTTCAATCTCAGTCTGTGGGATAATAACATTATTGGAAATTTGCAGCATTACTCACAAGGCAAAAGAGAAACTTGTAACTTTGAGATAAACTTTCTTTACTCGGTTTGCTTGGCTAAATCTATCATTAAATCTGGGTCTTCATTGTTGTTCAAATTCACTTCTAAAGTCTGTCCTTGGATTGTCACTTTATCGCCCGGTACTAGTCGCCGTCCTCGTCGAGTTTCCAGCATCCCGTTTACTTGGACATCACCACCTTGAATCATCAACTTGGCTTGGCCTCCAGTTGGCACTATACCCATCAACTTTAAAAATTGATTTAACTTAATTGTGTTGTCTCTAATTTTCTTCATAGTAAATAAATCTACACGATCTTAATTGTACCGTTACCTTATCAAGCTAAAGCGTAAATCTGTTACACCAGATAATCAGCTAAGTACAGTATTTCATTAATTCGTAGCAAATTTAATTTGGCAATACCCTGCAATATCAATGCGTTGGCGAACAATGCCGTTGTGTCGCCCTGCGTTTAACAACGTGATGCTTTTAAGCAAAACTTTGCTGAGAAATGTGAATTTACAGCAGTTTTCATTTAATTGAACTGTATATGTTGTAGAAGCACAACAATGCTGTACCTCTACTGTGTGGTGTATTTACCTGAAAATTGCTAATTTTATTAATTGGCTGTGATGAAGCGACGCCGATAGCAAAGCGTTAGCGAGTCTACGTACCCCTATGGGGAAGCAAGCTACGCGTAGCGTCTCGTAGAGAGCGTCATTGCCCGTCGTAGATATCGCTCTAACAAAAACTGTAATACCAGTTATTATCTATAATGTTGATCGACAAAACTGCCAGATATGGGCTAAAAACTACTCTGGAAGGTTCTTTTAGTGTGTTCAGGGGACTGGATCTATGATTAAGCTTGGTTTATTGGTACAGTCCCAGAATAACTCTTTGGGTATCGGAAAAGTTACGGAAATATCTGATACTAATGCAAACGTTGAGTATTTCTGCTCTATAGGGCAACGTCTCCAAAAAACTTTACCTTTAAGTTCGCTCTCGCAAGTGAAGCTGGAACCCCAGGCTCGATGCTATATTAAGTCCCAAACTCAGGATAAATGGATAGTAGGCAGAGTTTTTATTTGGGATGATGATACAGAAATGTATCAAATTGATTTACCAGATAAGAAAACTGCGATCGCATCTGTTGAAGATATTTACGTTCGTTGTAATCTACCAAATACAGACCCCATCCAAACTCTAGCGATGAAGGGTCACGAAACGCCCTATTTCCACGACAAAAGATTGGCTTTCGTGAAATCCTTAATTCAGCAACGCGCTGTCAGTCGCGGGATGACGGGACTGATTTCGGCAAATATTAATCTTTATCCTCACCAAGTTGAAGTAGTGCGGCGGGTACTGGAAGACCCAATTCAACGCTACTTGTTAGCAGACGAGGTGGGACTGGGAAAAACCATCGAAGCGGGTGCGATTCTGCGTCAATTTCTTCTCGATGAACCGAAAAAAGGTGCGGTGGTGATAGTTCCGCAATATTTGCTCAAACAATGGCGGACTGAGTTAGAAAACAAGTTTTACATCTCCCATTTTGGCAAACGGGTAGCGGTGCTGGCGGTTGAAGATATTCATAAAATCAACCTGAAAGCGAAGATAGGCTGCTTAATTTTAGATGAAGCCCATCATATTGCAGCAATGGCAACCTCTAAGGATGCAACAGTGCGCCAGCGTTTTCAGACTTGCAAAGAACTTGCTCATAAAAGCGATCGCTTACTTTTATTATCTGCCACTCCGGTTCTCAATCACGAGCAGGATTTTCTGGCGATGTTGCACTTGCTCGACCCGACAACCTATAAAATTGGCGATTTAGCAGGTTTTCGCGCCAAAGTTGAAAGCCGTCAGCAAATTGGTAAACTTCTGCTTTCTTTTAAAGAAGGTGCAGAGCCAAAGGTTCTCAAAAGCAACTTGCAGCAATTGCGAAACCTTTTGGCTGAGGATAAGTATTTACTGAAGCTGGCGGATGATTTGGAAAATTTACCAGCAAATTCTCCTGAACAAGAGCAAATCGTTCAAGCAATTCGCGTCCACGTCAGCGATATTTATCGACTACATCGGCGAATGCTTCGCAACCGTCGCGCGGCGGTGGAAGATGTGATATTTGACCGCAACTTTACGCCCAAAGAAGAGTATGATTTAGACGAGCGATCGCTTGATATCCACGAACTGCTCAATCAATGGCAAAGTGTTGCTCCTAATGAAAAGCCATATCAGCGAATTTTTCTGCTGTTATTTCTCGCTGCTGGTACTTGGTTAGGGATTTTAGAGCAGGTAATTACGGCGCGTTTAACTGCGAAACCTCATGCTAAACTCATCCAGGAGTTTAAAGAAGATGATGTTCGCCTGTTAACTACAACCCCCAAATTCTCAGGAGAAGAAGAGATTCTCCAATCCTTACTAAAAATTATTCGTCAACCTCAAGAGGACGGACAGCGGACGGAAAATTTAAAAACAGTGCTGCTGAATCAGCTAGGTACATATTTCAAAATTCCCGCAAACGTTCGGAAGAATCAAAAGGAATTCATCACCAGGATACAGCAGAGAATTAAAAGACCAATTGCTGGCGATATTCTGCCCAAATTTGTTGTGTTTACCAGTTTTGTGCAAACTTGTGGCGAAATTGTCCGGTATTTATCTGATACCTTTGGTGCAGAGACAATAGCCAGCCATCAATTTGGAGAATCACCAGACAAAGTTGAGGAAGGCTTAAATCGGTTCAAGAATAACCCCAACTGCTTTATTTTAGTATGCGATCGCTCTGGAGAAGAAGGGCGTAACCTCCAGTTTGCCGATTGGTTAATTCATTTTGACCTGCCTTGGTCGCCTAATCAATTAGAGCAGAGAATTGGTAGACTTGACCGCATTGGCAGCAAAATTGGCATCCAATCTAGTGCCTTGATTGGCCCCTATTTGGAAGATAGCCCTCACAATGCTTGGTATAAAGTATTAAAAGATGGGTTTGGTATTTTCCAGCAATCAATTGCCAGTCTCCAGTTTTATGTTGATGAGAAACTTGCAGAATTAGAAACAGTTTTGTTTCAATCAGGTGCGGCTGGATTGTTAGAGATGGTTTCACCAATCCAAGAGCAAATTGAAGCGGAAATCGCCAAAATTAGCGAACAAAATGCTCTCGATGAAATTGATGCAAACCATGAAATTGCTACCGAGTATTTTCAAGAGCTAGATAATTACGATGCTCGTCATCTAGAAATGAAACGAGCAATTGAAGGCTGGATTTGCGACGCGCTGGGATTCAGAGGACTAAATAACCCCGATTCATCAGAGATGCGACGTTATCAACCTACAACGCGGACATTGGTGCCGATAAATGAGTTAAAAGACCGTTTTGCTGAGAGTTATCTAGACCAATTTGGTACTTATAATCGCAGAGTGGCAAACCAGAAAGCTGGTGTTAAACTCTTTCGAGTTGGCGAAGGATTTATCGAAGCACTCTTGAACTATATCAACTGGGATGACCGAGGTGAAGCCTTTGCTCTGTGGCGCACTGATGCATCTTGGGATGCGAAAGAAGGGAAAGAGTGGTTCGGTTTCCAATGCAATTATGTAGTCGAGGCAAATTTGAAAATTGCCAAACAAGTTTTACTAGATAACAAACTAGATAATTCTCAATTCAAAAACTTGCAGCGCCGCGTTGATGCTCTATTTCCACCAATTATAGAAACTATCTATGTTGATGGTCGCAAGCAGCCAATCCGGGTTGTTGAGGATAAAGCTCTTTTAAGTATTCTGCAACGTCCATATAAAGATAAAAACAATAATCAAGGACGAGATTACAACTTAGCAAAAGAGCGCTTAGGAATTATTGACGATTTTGTCGATCCTAGTAAATGGCAAAATTTTTGCTATCAAGTGCGTAACGCTTCTTCCGAATTACTTGCCAATCGTCCCGATTTTATTGATTTATGTCAAAGTTGTGCTAAAGTCGCCGAAAAAAAATTAGCCAATAGAGTAGAACAATTACGACTACGTTTAAATCAGCAAAATTGGGATAACGCATTAGCTGAAGAATTGAAGATAGAAACTGCTTTAAATGCAGCCATTCTAGAGGGAATTCGCCAGCCACTTCTGAGACTTGATTCTGTGGGTTTTATTGTAGTATCGGGGCGATCGCTTGTGCAATTTGAGTGATATGGTGTGTGATTAAATAGCTTTGGTAATTCTAATTGAGAGCTTGAGATCCCCGACTTCTTTAAAGAAGTCGGGGATATTTTTGTTCTGGTGTTACTGATGAAATTGCTATAAAAACATATACAGCAGTTCTTAAATAGATGATGTACAAAGTGCAGCACTGCTAAAATTATGTTTTTATTGAGAACAAATAAGATTTAGAAAAAACGTGACTATTAGGCAGGGTGTAGTCCATCGCAGTATCAAAGAATTCACAAGCAAAAGGAGAACCGATGACTGATAAAAAGGTCGTGCTAGTAACAGGAGCATCATCTGGATTTGGGCTGTTAACTGCTCAAAAGCTTGCTCAAGAAGGTTACTGGGTCTTCGGCACTAGTCGCAAGGAACATCCGACTGTACAAGATGTGGAAATGTTAACACTCGATGTTACCTCTGAGTCTTCAGTCCAATCATGTATCAAACAGTTGCTTGCGCAGACTAATCGCATTGATTTACTGATTAACAATGCTGGACAAATTCATGCCAGCATGATTGAAGAAACTTCTTTAGAACAAGCCAAGGAGGTTTTTGAAACCAATTTTTGGGGTATTGTCCGAGTTAGCAATGCTGTTTTGCCAGTTATGAGACAGCAGCGTAGTGGGCATATTATTAATATCAGTTCAGTGGCGGGATTGATTGGCGCACCAGGCCAAGGTTTTTACAGTGCAAGTAAGTTTGCACTCGAAGGTTATAGCGAAGCATTGAGCGTGGAACTAGACCCTTTCAATATTAAAATATCTTTAATTGAGCCTGGTTACTTTAAGACCAACTTCAACCACGCCATGTTGTCATCCACATTGAATTACGCTGATTACGACAATGTACGCGATGTGATTCGCTCAACTGTTAGTCAAGCAATTGCACAAGGCGACGATCCTGAAAAAGTCGCACAGACGATTCTATTTGCTGCTCGTAGTCGGTTGCCACGATTACGCTATCGTGTTGGCAATGAGGCACAATGGTTGCCTCGCTTAAAAGCAATATTGCCAGATCGCTTATTTCGATTTGGTGCGCGCAAGCGGTTGAATTTACCATAAATCACAACCAAATCGACAACGCCCGATATCACACGCTCAAAGAAGGTACTAAGGCTAAAGTTTTTGTCAGATCGGTAAGGAGAACGCGATCGCACAGGTTAAACAATTCTGCCTCAGTAGAAGTATGTCGCATCAACCGTAAAAAATCACCTTCAGTATCAACACTCAGGGCAATGTAGTTGAGGAACATTTTCAGATAGCCGACGCGCGATCGCTCTGGCATATTTGCTGCTGTGGGGGTTTGCCATAAACGATCGATATAGTTGCGTACCTCCGCCAAAGGAACGGGTGCGATCGGTTCTTTTCGCAAAGCTTGCCGAATTTGATTAAAAATCCAAGGATTCCCGATCGCCCAGCGTCCCACCATCACACCCGCCGCGCCCGTTTGAGAAAGCACTTTAACAGCAGTTGTCGCCGAGTTGATATTGCCATTAGCCAGCACTGGACAATCGACTCGTCTAACTGCTTCAGCGATTAAATCATATTTCACTGCCCCGTGGTACATATCTTTGACGGTGCGACCATGCAAAGAGAGCAAATCAATGTTGTGGCGATTGATTATATCTAGAATTTTGTCAAAATTATCTGTATTTTCAAAGCCTACGCGCATCTTGACAGTCAAAGGGCGATCGCTAACTGCTTGCCGTAGTTCTCCCAAAATCCGATCTACTTTTTCCGGCAAGAGCAGCAATCCACCCCCAACATTTTTGCGATAGATTCTAGGTGCTGGACAGCCCATGTTCAAGTCAACTCCAGCGATATTATAGTTGCAGAGTTCCTTTGCTGTTCTGACTAAATCTGGAATGCTTTCGCCAATCATTTGCGCAAAAACGGGACGACCCGTGTCGTTTTCGGTGATTGCTGCTAAGATGCCACGATTGAGCCGTGAAGTATCATTGACGCGGAAATATTCGGTGAAAAAGTAGTCAGGGCTGCCATACTGGGCAATCACCTTCATAAACCAGAGGTTAGTCACATCCTGCATGGGCGCAAGAGCGGTGAGGGGTAGGTGTGGATAGAACGATTGGGGGAGCGATACCTGGGGCATAAATAATCAATTCAAAATTCAAAATTCAAAATTCAAAATTCAATTCAGCCACCCACAAAGGGGAGCCACTCTCGTGGGAGGGTTTCCCACTTGCGGGCGAGGTTTTAAACCTAACTTTTTTCATAAAGATGAAGAGCGATCAACAGCAAGTAGGTTGATTAGTAATCTTATTCAACAATTTTTTTATAAAAACTAACTAATACCACAAGCTGCTAATTTTACAGCTAAAGCATCCGGGTAGCGCCACAGTTGAGAACCACCAATCCAAAGACGTGAGGGTAAATGACCGATTGGTGCTTTGAGACTAAAATTGAATTCCGAATTGGCAGAACTAGAATTGTATATATGCCAACCAACTTGATGACAAAAAATTCCATAGTCGCCATTGACGTTTTTGTAAATAAGTGTCTGTATGCTAAAACCAAAGCGTTTATGACTATAATTTACCCATAAAAAGTCAATAGTCTGCAAATCTTCACAGGGAAGTTTTTCAAGATCGCTACTAAATATATAGCTACCTCTAGGCTTTGCTAGCGCTTGACATATTAGTTCCCAAGTTTCTCGATCTGCTGATTCCCATTTTCCCTTTGCTAATAAATCACGCAAATGCGTATAATCAATAGTATTTACTGTACGATAATTAGAAATATTTAGCAATTTATTTGGTTGTTGCTCCAGTGTCTGTAAAACTTCTGTTGCCGATTGGAAGCGTTGCCAAACGGCATTTTGTAAAAGTTTATCTAAGATTTCACAGAGGTGAACGCTAACAGTATTGAATGCTGGTAAATGTTCTTGCCATACCCAGCGATCGCTAGCAATATCGAACAAATCAAAGGGAGAAACATTGGTGAGTAAGTAAATACATGTTACACCCAAGCTGTAAAGATCGCTGGCTGGCAATGCCTTTCCTCGCATTTGTTCGGGAGCGATATATTCTGGGCTACCTACTATGGTGCCTGTACGAAGCTGCTTCATCTTATTGGCGAATTTAGCAACTCCGAAATCGATTAAAACCAGGTCTCCTCGACCCGAACGGCGCATAATATTTTCCGGTTTAATATCTCGGTGGATTACTTGTCGGGAATGGATAAATTGCAATGTAAGCAATAAACTTTTTAATATCTCCCAAATTTGCGGTTCTTGAAAAACGCCCTGTTTTTGTAATTCCTGAGCGAGTGTTTGTCCATCTATTAATTCTTCAACTATATAAAACTTCTGATTTTGTTCAAAGTGCGCTAGTAATTTGGGTATTTGAGAGTGTTCTAGTTCATTGAGACGAAGGGCTTCTTGATGAAATAAATTGACAGCCTTGTGCCAAATCTCAGTATTTTCTTTTTGAAAACATAGTTGTTTGACCGCACATTTGGGTCGATCTGGAAGATGTTCATCAATAGCTAAAAACGTTCTCCCAAAGCCACCGCTTCCAATGACCGCAAGTGGACGATATCGCTGTTTAAGTAATAATTCCTGACCACAACTATTGCAAAAACGAGAACTGTCAGAATTTTGTGGACGTAGGCAATCAATATTGGTACAGTAGCTCATACTACAGGAGTTCTATTTGTTGGAATTACTATATATAAAGTATTCCCATTAGAAAAGCACTCTTACTAGTAGAAAAAACAGCGATGCTGAGGTTGGGCTACGCCTACGCACTTTGCACTTTAGAAGTTTTGGTTGGCATAGTAGCAGTGTACTGCTTGTTTCACGCGATCGCTGTTTTGGTACAACTTTGACTCTTTGAATTTTTTATCAAATACAAGGGTGCTATAACCGAATACAAGTGTTAAAAGCTACTTAACCCAACGTTTAGTTGCCTCTGCAATGCGTTCCCCAAAGCGTAGTGAAGTCAGATAATCGCCGGAATCTAGCACTGGTTCTTTGCCACTCATATCGAGTTGACTTTGACCCATTACACCTAGAAATCCTCCTAATCGATTTACCCCATCATCTTTACCAGATAAAAAGCTTTGCAAGTCTCCCACATTTACCCAAATCATGCCATGTTGAGCTGCGTTGGTAGCTAAATAGAGGAGTGTACCTTGTTTATCGCCACTGGGAGAGCTGGAATGGGTAAAACCTCCAGCGATTTTATCTTTCCATCCGTGTCGGAACCAAACTTCGCTAGCAGCATCAATAAATGTCTTGAACTGAGCCGCAACACCACCCATATAAGTAGGAGAGCCAAAAACAATTGCATCAGCTTGATTGAGAGTTGCTATTACCTCATCATTCTTCCAACGACCATTGACTATCTGCTCTCCAGTAACGCGTAGCAGTTCAACAGTAGTGTCTTTAACTTTACTTGCACCTTCAGCAATAGCTTGGGCCATAAGATGAGTATGACCTGCACCAGAAAAATAGATAATCGCAACGGTGGGCATAGGAGGTTTAGTTAAAATTTTGACTGAAACTGAACGAGAAATATCATAAAGACTACTGGCTTATAAAGTAAAGCAGTCAATCTTAAAGTCATTTCTGTTATTCTTCTAAAAGAAAATTCTTTTGCTCCAAGTCTTTCTCCTATTTATATTAACCAGGTATGTGTCTCAATGATGTAGCGATCGACCGTGCCAGCCCCAGTGATGTTACTGGAATCGTCAAGTTGGCCCAAGCCAATGACGCAGAACATGGTGGTATGTTATTAGGTCATCTTGAGCCAGAGGCTGTGATGATGACTATATCTACAATGCCGAGCGTTGTAGCCCGTAAAGATGATCGAGTTGTGGGATTCTTACTCAGTTGGTCAAAGACAACTGCTAATCTACCAATTATAAAGGTGATGTTAGAAACCTATCCTGGTACAAAAGATGCTTACTTGTATGGCCCTATTTGTGTTGATGAAACGATGCGTGGGCAAGGTATTGCTGCGGTAATGTTTGCTAAGTTGAAAGATTTGCTACCAAAGCGGGAAGGAATACTGTTCATCAAGGCAAACAACAAAGCATCACTTCAAGCACATCAAAAGATGGGTATGTGTAAAATGGCAGAGTTCATCTATGAAGGCACTGAATTTTTGATATTCGCCTATAATAGCTAACTACTTGATAAGTTCTCTTTAAAATTAAACTGAGTAGCTAATCTAAATAATTGAACTTATTTACTACTTGCTTAATCTGGAAAATGACACAAGAGGGTTATTAGCCAACAGCTAAGGAATTTATTTCATGACGGAAAATGGAGCTTGATAGTGTAAATTATTTATCCATAAGTCTGTAATCTGCTCTTGTTGGAATCTAACCTCTATGCATTTACTTAAAGTATCAATTTTGACATTTTTTGTTACTACATTTTCATTTGTTCAACAAAGCCATGCTGATACCAGTGCGCCACCAATTAAGACACAGGTTCAGCAAGTAGCACAGTGGTTCACTGGTTTTTTTGATAACGCTCAACAGGTTGCTAATAGCCCCTCTGTGCCATTAATTACTATATCAAGTTGTAGTGTTCAACTGGATGGTACTAATCCTTTGGCTGAAACACAGAACGTTTATCTAGAGCAAGAAAGCCCAGGTTTTGAGCGGCTACGTCTTTATTCTTTTAATCAAGAAAATTTGGCTGTGAATCTAAGTATTAACAGCTTTTTAAATGAAAATACTGTACGCGGGTTATGCAATCATTCTCCATCTAGGCGACAGCTTAGTGTTAACAATGTTGAGAAGAATACCTGTAATCTGCAACTATTTTGGGAGCCGAACAGCTACATTGGCAATAACGCTCCCAATGGCTGTATAACAAATAATGGCTTCAAAGTGGTTTCTGATATAACTATTGAGCAAAGTAGCATCGACTCCTTAGACAAAATTTTTGACAAGAAAGGCAATTTACTTGTAGCCACACCCATTGAATTCCGTCGAGTTAATTCTGTTCCGGAACCCTCTGTCATATTCGGGTTGCTGGCTTTGGGAATTTGGAGTACAAAAAATGCAATTTCAGATTGGCAAAAACAGAAATTAAAGAAGAATAAAATCTGTATTTAAAGTTAGCGATGTAGGGCGATAAGGCTTTAAGCTTTAGCTGACTAACCTAAGCCGAATCAATTTGAGTGGCGTTGAATTACTAAACATTCATTTTGTACTCTGGTAAGCATATCGTTAAAAGCAGGAGTATAACAACCATCTTTATCAACAACCTTACGGAGAGTATACTCACCAGCACGAGAAAGTCCGCCGAACCAAACGTTATTTCTGTGCCAAATATCTCCATTGAGAGAATTTTTGTCTTGGGACATTGTGAAACTGACAATTGATTTTGGAATTGATATTCCTAGAAAAACAGGTGTGACTTGAGCTTGTTGCAAAGTTTCATCTTCAAACTGAATTTTGTAACTTACTCTAAACCATTGAATTGAACGTAGTAATATCCAGCCAGCAATCGAGTCATGAAAAGTCCACTGTAGCGGGGCAAATATCGGTAAAAGCAAAGTTCTATTCTGTATATCCCATTCTAAATTGTACATAGTAATGCAAGTATCTGGCAGTGGATTGCCATCCATAAAAAACACACCTTTAAGGACAGATGGTAAGTTTGTTTCTTTAATTGGAATCATCCAGGTTGCAATATTATTAAGTTGCTTCTTTTCAATTAATTCAGCCATATTATTTGTAATTACTTACTTTGTGCTAAAAGAATACCTAAATTTTTAACAAACCGAGTCAGAGAAAGATGAGTAATCTGGCGCTAGAAAAAGAGTAAAATCAACTCAAAAATCCAGAACAATTACCAAATTATATTCCGCATGATAAGTAGGGTTTCACTAGATGTGCATTGGTGTCAACTTAACGTGAAAGCCAGCATATAATACCATTTTGGATTTTAGATTTTAGATTTTGGATTGTGAAACATCCATTGGATAAATGTTTCAGTTTTCCATCTGTCGCAATCATTTTTCAAATTGGTATAACAAGCTTTTAGATATTGTCTCGTTGTCTCGTTGTCTCTTTCCCAGTCTCAAACTGGGAATGCCGTCCTAGAGGCTCCGCCTCCCTTGCTGGCGGCAGCAGCCCCATTGAAGTGCATTTCCAGCCCAGAGGCTGGAAACGAGATTTAATAGATGAAAACTGACCAATGACACCTGTGTGTCCCTACTGTAAGTCTCTTACTCACAGTCGTTGAGCAAAACCTTGTAGTACTAAATTATTAGGAGTAACGGCAGTCACTTTTTCAAAATCCCATTTGACTTCTGTAATTGAGTCCCATTGATAGTTGTGGAACAGATGTAAACAGAAAATTTTGATAAAGCCAATTGATAAAGATTTACCAGGACAGGCTCGTTCATGCTCTTCGCCATTCCAAGATAAGATATCTGAAAAATTCCGTGTTAGGTCAAAATCATCTGGATTTTGGTATCTATTGGCATCCCGATTAGCTGTAAGAATAGAGCCAAGCAAGCGAGTACCTTTTTGGAATGGACATTTTTGTTTTCCAATCTCAACTTCACCTGCTTCAGTGGTGAGTTGGCTAACAAATCGCACAGGTGGATAGAGACGAGCCGTTTCTAAAATCACTTGATTGAGAAGTGTTGACTTTTCTAGAGCGTCTGAATCTAAAGTTTTCTTGCCATTCCAGACTGCATTCACCTCTGACACTACATTATTTCTGAGGGTATTATCTAAGCAAAGAACACCAATCACAGATCCTAAAAGCGCACTCGTGCCGGCAGTTCCGGCGATATGAATCATATCGAAAAGGGTATTAGCAATTTGGTGTTCGTTCAACTGATACTGAGCGCCTGTTTCAAAGTAAGATGCCCATTTAGGTGATTGTTTATATCGGTTAATTAAATATTGACGATGCCGAATTTTTGGCGCTGTTAATATTGCCAGCAGATACTTGCTGATAAAATTAGGCAAGGATGCAAGAGCCAAATTTTTAATGTAACTATCGGATGCTGTGATTTCTTCCTCAGATAAAGATATCTGAAAAACCAGTTGATGCAAACTCGACAGCATAATCTTTGGCAAATCGTTGCCGATGTGTAATTTGCCTTGTTTAGCAGCCTCTAACAGGCTTTGCTCAACTAAATCCCTTAAAAAGTCTATCTGCCCTGACGGTTCTGGTAAAGCTTGTAAGATTACAGTACGTAGTCCTGTGTGTTCGTTACCGTTTGTTCCCAAGCTCAGAGGATTATCCAGCAAGTAGCTTGGAGCTAATATTCTGATGATACCTAAATCATTTCCTCGCAGTTGTGGTTGGGTTTGCATTAGTTCTTTCACCTGGGAGTGAGAGGAATGCATAATTGCTTGGTCTACTGCAAAATACTTGTCTCCAATATTGTCTTTACGGATGTAGAGAAAGTCCCGCCATGCATTGAGCATGATTGACGCATCCATGTAATAAAAAATCAAGCGGAGAAACTTGCCGATCGCAGTATCGTAACCTACTTTAGCTAGTATAGGTGCAAGCCAAAGCTGGCGATCGTGATTTTTGAGGACTTTATCTTTAAGTGTCATGGTATTTATTTTGGGTCATTAATCATTTGTCATTTGTCATTGGTCATTGGTCATTTGTCTCTAATTCAGATATTGATGCTCTGAGGAATTTTAGAAGGAAGTAGATACTCATAGGGTGGACGGTGTAAATTACGTTGCTTGATGGTATCTTCTACCTGTTGAAGATTACTCTGGAATGTTTGTAGCAATGGTTTTACTTTTTGGTCTGTAAAGTATCCTTGCTGATAATCGCCCAGCTTGTTGTAGTACACAGACCCTAACAAGCTGAGTAGGTTGTATTGCCGTTGCGCCTGATCTAAGGGAGGGAGCAAATTAAGGTAGTCTTGCTCAGTAACTTCTCTTTTGAGAGTTGAGGCTGGTAAATAACCTGCCAATGGTATGGCTGCGGCGTAGCCCATAAAATCTTTTTGCGGAAAGTTAACCGCAGCGTGTTGGGCGCTGGCAGTGAAAATAATCAGCGTAGTGGCATCAATCAGGTAATTGAGCGTTTTGATGCCTCCATCTTCGCCAAAATCGGGGATGCGACCACCATCGTAAGCTGGGATTTCGGCTGCCCACGCTTGCAATGCTCTATCTTTTTGAATGTCTTCATCGGTGGGGTAGTAAAGGTTCAGGTAGTCTGCAACCCATTGATGAATCGCATTCCAGACTAGTAGGGCATCATCTCGGTAAGGATAAACGGGCAAGAGGTTGGAATCGTCTACACCACGCTGTTGGAATTGCTTAGGTAAGATGGCGCTGTTAAAACCATAGCTTTGCAAGGCTAGCACTGCTAATACGCGAGAGTTATCGATTGATGATGAGAGTAATCTATCGACACCACCGCCTGGAGCTATGAGAATACGTTGGGCGGCATCGTTAATTGCTAAGGTGCTGTCAAAATGCGGGTGTAGTAGAATTCTTAAGGGATGGGTAAGTGGTAGTTGTCTTGCGGTGGCGATCGCAAAAGCACCAATCAATAAGTGAGTTCTTGCTAGGTGAGTAACAGCTTCGTGGTAGTTGGCATCTGCTATTTGGACTATTGTTTTGGCAAAAAGCCAAGCGTATTTACCTGAGTTAGGGGTAACAATTGGATAATCTGGGCCTGGGGTTTGACCGCATTGAATGGCTATCGGCCGCAATAAACGGGTGGGGTCTGAGCCTTTGGGTAAGGCAAACAGTGCTAGGGGAGCATAGAGATATTTTTGCTCGTGTGGGAATGTACCGTTGACCGCACCATCTAAAATTTTATAGTCAGCTAAGTAGAGTCTGCCTTCAAGTCCGGCTGCTGCTAATGAATCGTCAGTTCCCATCACTGCTTGGTAATGTTCTTCTGTGACTGGGAAGCGATCGCCTGGAGTCGTGACTCGCGCGATCGTGACGGGATTGTAGCCAGCCACTTGCATATAGGCAAATACTTCATCTTCTTGGTAAGTTTTAGCAATCGCTGGCACACCAATCACTTGAAACAAATTTTCGTAATCCTTGAGACTGGTTGCATGTCCTGTCGGCTGTCCTTCGTATAGAAGGTTAATTATCCTATTTAGAGCATCTCTGAGGATCACAAGTCCGTTTTCTTTCAAAATAGAATAAAAAAGATCGTCGAGTTCTCTAACATCCTTAGAGATGCCTCTGAGTAAAAACTGAGGGATAATTTGCAAGATTCTTACCAGAATACTGATTTTTACTGGTACTGCTCCCTTGAGCAAGGCTTCTAAAATAAACTTTTCGACATCATCACGAATCGATTTAGAACCTTGATTGCCTCTGTTGACAATCAAGGTATTAATAAACACAATTCGTAACTGCTGGGCTAATAAAAAATACCAGTTAGTGGTGAACTCTTCGGCAATAGAAAGCTGATCTAGCATTGCAATTGATGGAATATGGATGTAGTTATATTGATACTCTTGCCTAGCTATATCTAAAGTATGAGTACTTGATGAACTGATTAAATTTTCTGGTGATGAAGCAGTCATTGACTCTACTCATGTTTAGTACGGGAACTTTAATAGTTTAAGGTAAACAGGTTTGATTTACCTAAACGTATTATCGCAATCAATTTTAAAATTACGATTTTTCTAAATAAATTTTCTCGATTTTATCAACTCTTGAACCACGCCCTAAATGCTTTACGGACTTACGCAAACTCTACGAACTATTGGCTTTGTTGGCGTATTCTCTACGAGACGCTGCGCGTTGGCGTCAGCCTCTCGCAGAAAAGATGGTTCGATAAATTAAGCTTTTTGGCTATTTTTGTATAAGTCCTGTGTTTAAAAATCTTGCAAGAAATGTTTAGCAATACAAATAATATTTGCCAAGATTTACAAACAATTCTCCCAGAAAACTTTCGGACTAAAGTATTGTGTTGGAGTTGACATTTGAACTACTTAAAAGAGAGCAGGAATATAACTATCAGATTCTTCCTCTGCTGCCGATGTCTCCAATGCTTCCTCTACTTACACAACGATAAAATATTTTTCTATCACCTTCCCTCTATCAAAAATCTATCTCTATTTCACTGCCTTTATCCTTCAACAGCTAGAAGCAACGAATTTTGCTTTATGCAAAGCTATGAAAGAAAGTTATCATACTGTGGTCAAAGGATAAATTTGTGGATATTAGCAGACGAAATTTACTGAAGGTAGTTTCTGCTTCTGGTTTAGGTGGAGCTGGGGTATTTGCTTTACAAGGTTTAACCAAACAGGTTTTAGCGCAAAATCAGTCTACCCCACTCCAGATTAAAAAAGGGGAAATGCTCTACAGGCAACTAGGACGCACTAAAGAACAAATATCTGTAATTGGTCTAGGTGGTCATCATATTGGTAGACCAAAAGATGAGCAAGAGGGTATTAATCTGATCCGTACTGCTCTCGATCGCGGAATTAATTTTATGGACAATAGCTGGGATTACCATAATGGAGGTAGCGAAATCCGCATGGGTAAAGCCCTGCAAAATGGTTATCGTCAAAAAGCTTTTCTGATGACTAAAATCGACGGTCGCACAAAGGCGGCGGCTGCCAAACAAATTGATGAATCTTTAAAACGTTTGCAAACAGACCACATTGATTTGTTACAGCATCATGAAGTCATTCGCATGGAAGACCCAGACCGGATTTTTGCCCCGGGTGGTGCGATGGAAGCAGTTGTGGAAGCACAAAAAGCTGGCAAGATTCGCTACATAGGCTTTACTGGACACAAAGATCCTTTAGTACACCTAAGAATGTTGGAAGTTGCCAATCAAAACAACTTCCGTTTTGATGCAGTGCAAATGCCATTAAATGTTATGGATGCCCATTTCCGCAGTTTTGAGAGGCAAGTTTTACCCAAACTGGTTCAAGACGGAATTGCTGTACTGGGGATGAAATCAATGGGCGACCAAAACATTCTCAAAAGCAATGTGGTGAAACCAATCGAATGTCTGCATTACGCGATGAATCTGCCAACTTCAACGGTGATTACAGGCATTGAAAGTATGCCTATCTTAAACCAGGCTTTCGAGGCAGTACGTACTTTTAAACCCATGAGTCAGGAACAAGTTAGAGCATTACTGAATCGGACTCGCCAAGCTGCTCTCAAAGGTCAGTATGAATTGTTTAAAACCACTAATCAATTTGATAGTACAGCCAAAAATCCTGAGTGGTTAGGATAAGTTTTTGCTAGGGCGTGTTTGAAAACTAAAGTTCACAGCAAACAAGCGTATATCCTGCTGTGGACACAAAACTAGTAGAGCGGCTGCAAAGTCCAGAACTGAGCGATCGCGAGTTGGAAGTGTTGCGCCTGATGGAATTACTCAAAAAATGTCATCATAGTTAAAGTCAAAACATTCTGGAGACAAGACAACGGTTTACGCACGCCCTTTAGCACGGTTAATTGAACAATTGCAACGCCTACCGGGAGTTGGCCCCAAAAGTGCTCAACGACTGGCTTTGCATATTTTGAAGCGACCAGAAGCAGAAGTAGAAGCTTTGGCGCAAGCTTTAGTTGAGGCAAAAAAACAGATAGGCTTGTGTTCTGTTTGCTTTCACTTATCTGCTGAACCTGTTTGTGAAATTTGCCGCAATGCCAACCGTGAAAACGACACTATCTGTGTTGTTGCAGATCCTCGCGATGTGATTGCATTAGAAAAAACCCGCGAATACAAAGGCAAGTATCATGTTTTAGGCGGGGTGATTTCGCCAATTGATGGAATTGGCCCAGACCAGCTGAATATACTCGCTTTGCAGCGCCGGGTAAGTCAGCAAAAACCTCAAGAAGTAATTCTGGCAATTAGTCCGAGTGTAGAAGGGGAGACAACAACCCTGTATATCGGTCAGCTATTGAAACCATTTACTAAGGTGACGCGGATTGCTTTTGGTTTACCTGTAGGTGGCGATTTGGAGTACGCAGATGAAATTACTTTGGCGAGGGCGTTGGAAGGACGCCGGGAGTTAGATTAAATTTTGAGGCGTTGCTGAATCAAGGGATGATTCTTGTAGGGTGGGCGACACGAGAGGCCTAAAATACAAGGGACGGGCTTTTCGACCCACCTCACAGGAGTTAATTGGATATTTTTTTATTTGTCAGTCCCTTATTCAGGTAATAATGCCATAGAAGTCTTGCCGCAACTGCTCGCCACGGTCGCCAGTGCTGTGTCATGGCTTCTAGTTGTGCTGGTGTTGGACGCGTCGCCAAGTTTTTGAGTTTTTGTAGAGCGATCGCGATCGCTAAATCGCCTTTAGGAAAGACATCAGGACGTTGCAGCGCCATGAGCAAATAAATATCAACTGTCCAGTCTCCGATACCTTTGAGGCGCTTTAACTCAGTTCTGATAGTAGTTTCGTCCATTGTTTGGAGCTTGGTTAGGTCAAGCTGACCGGTTGCGATCGCCTGAGCCAACCCACGACAGTATAAAATCTTTTGCCGACTAAATCCAATCGCTTTTAATTGAGCATCATCTAAAATCAGAAAATTTTCTGGCGTTAAAGTTACAACAACCGCACAAAGTCTTGTAAATACTGCTCTTGCAGCCGCTACAGAAACTTGCTGTTCCAGAATTATACACAACAGCGTTGCAAAACCCGCTTCTCTTGACCACATCGGTGGTGGCCCCAGTGTTTCTAAAATCCGAGCCAAATCGCTATCAAGATTGGCAAGCACCATTAAACCACGGGTTAAACTTTCTTCAGTCAGCGATTCTAGTTTAAGTGTTTGTGCAGCTGTTTCTTCCACTGTCATCTTTAAGAAATTTCAACCTAAAAAGAATAGGATACAGAGCAAGTGAATTGATTTATGGAGATTGTAATTTTGAATTTTGAATTTTGAATTTTGAATTCTCCTTTGGGGTTGATTCTTGTGTAAGCAGTTTTTGTTTGCGCTCAATCCCCCAGTGATAACCACCAAGACTGCCATCAGTCCACAGCACCCGATGACATGGTACAATCAGCGCGATCGGATTAGCGCCACAAGCATTACCTACAGCGCGGACTGCCTGGGGTTTGGCAATATTACGGGCAATATCAGCGTAAGTGCGGGTTTGGCCGTAAGGAATTTTTTGTAATGCTTCCCACACTTGTTTCTGAAATGCTGTCCCACGGACATCAAGTGGTAGATCGAGATTTGTTTCACCTCCTGCTATAAAGTCAAGAATTACTTGTATCCATTCCTTGTGTGTGTGGTCATCACGTCTGATGTGCGCTTGGTGAAATTCCTGGTTTAAGATATGTTCAAGCTTGTCTGCTTCATCACCTAGTTTAACGGCACAGATACCCTTCTCTGTTGTTGCCACCAGCAAATATCCTAGCGAACATAAAGCGATCGCATAAATAATGTTAATTGTTTTTCCAGCTTGTTGGTAAATTTTGGGTGTCATTCCTAATTGTTTAGGTGCTTTCTCATACAATTGGCTACTTGAACCATACCCCGTGTTGTAAACTGCATCAGCAATTTCTTCCCCCGACTGAAGACGCTGTTTCAATCGCTGGCTACGCAGCGCATCTGCATATTGAAAAGGCGATACGCCAATTATCTGCTTGAATATTCTTTGTAGGTAACTAGGACTCATTTCTACCTGAGAGGATAATTCCGATAAAGTTGGTATGCGATCAACTTGTGCTTCAATATATCGACATACTGCTAAGATTTTGGCTGTATTTGGAACTATTTCAGATTGTGGCTGACAGCGCTTACAAGGTCGAAAACCTGCAATTTCAGCATCTTGTACCGACTGGAAAAAACAAACTTGATTCCGATTCGGTCTGCGACTAGGGCAAATAGGTCGGCAATAAATGCCTGTGGAGCGAACACCGTAGAAAAACTTACCTTCAAAAGCAAAGTCTCGATTGAGAACTGCTTCCCATAGTGTTTCTTCTAAAATTTGTGTCTGTTGTAATTGCATTCATCCCTCCTCAAATCTATTGCAAAATACCCCACTTTGGATTGCCCATGATTAGTTTTTGCCTTTAGGTAAAACTAGATTAAATGTATCGTTAAACTACTTTCTATCTGATTGTTGCGATCGAAGTTGACGATCTCAGGGTATTCTGTCAGCACTCCTGAATGTCATTCGCTCTTTGACAAATGGTTCACCCGATTGGGTGAATGCGATCGCAGCATCCAGAACTACGCTGAAAGTAGAGCCACTTTTTTGCTCTTAGTGACCGCGCTGACAGCTAAAAAACTTTTACAATGGCTATGATTACCTTGAATATTATGCCAATTGCTTATATATCAAAGGGTCTAAGAGTGGATGAAATTGTAAAATCATCGCAGAAACCAGATTTTCTACCAGAGAAGATCCCCCTGCTGGAAACAATTGCTGCCAATTTAGCGGGAATGATTTTCCAAATTCTCCAACGGCAGGATGGTTCTGTATTTATTCCTTATATTAGTTCTGGTTGTAAATATTTGTATGAATTAGAACCAGAGGCTATACAGCCAGACTTTCAAATGTTATGCAAACTGATTTATCCACAAGATATAAAAGCTTTTACAGAATCTATTGCTGTTTGTCGTACTACTCTTACACCTTGGCATTGGGAAAGTCGGATTATTACGCCTAGTGGCAAACTTAAATGGATTCAAGGTACTTTGCAGCCAGAATTACAAGCAACAGGTGATTTTCTTTGGCATGGTTTGGTTATGGATATTACAGACCGAAAACAAGCCCAAGAAAAATTGCTTGAGAGTGAGGCACGATATAAAGCAATTTTGGATGCTATCCCCGATTTGATGTTTCGCATCAGCCGCGATGGCGAGTATCTAGATTTGAAAAGTGAGGGGGCAAATATCACTCTTTCGAGAGAAGAAATAGTTGGAAAAAATTTGCAAGAGTTATTGCCGAGTGATGTTGCAGCCATTAGCCAAGTAGCGATCGCTAAAACTTTAGATTCGGGAATTTTGCAAACTTGTGAATATCAACTACCAACATCTTTGGGAATCAAAGATTATGAGGCGCGATTGGTAGTTAGTGGTACAGATGAGGTACTAGCAATTGTCCGAGACATCACAGATCGCAAACAAGGGGAAGTCGCCTTACAAAATCTTGCCCAAAAATTTGCGAAAGCTTTTAGTTGCAGCCCCGATTCAATTACTATTAGCACGCTGCAAGAAGGACGCTTTATCGAAGTTAACGACAGTTTTGTGAATCTTTCCGGTTATGGGCGAGATGAGGCAATTGGTAAAACTTCTTTTGAATTAAATCTTTGGGTAAACGATCGCGATCGCCTAAACTTAGTGCAAGAGTTGCAAAGCACGGGAGTTGCTCGTAACTTAGAAATTGATTTTCGGCAAAAATCTGGCGAGATAATTACAACGCTGCTGTCAGCTGAAGTCATTGATTTGAATGGTATTCCTGCCATTTTAGCAGTGCATCACGACATTACAGAACGCAAACAAGTAGAAGCACAATTACGCTTTTGTGCCCAACGCGATCGCTTGTTGGCAGAAACCCTAGTAAGAATTCGGTCTTCACTGAAATTAGAGGAAATTCTTCAAACCACCGTGACGGAAGTCAGGCAATTTCTGCAAGCAGATCGAGTTTTCATTGGTTTAAATAATGCCAATTTAGGAGTCAAAACTCTTGCCGAATCAGTAGATCATAAGTATCCATCAGTCTCAGGTTGGTCTACTAATGATGAAGCTTATCTACAAGAATTAAGAAACTTATTAAAAGATAATCGTGTGCGTGTGGTTGAAGACGTAACGCAAATATCAGCATCTCCCAAAGTAAAAGCACACTGTCAAAAATTCCAAACCAAGGCTAGCTTGGCTGTACCAATTATGCTAGGCAATGAATTATTTGGGGCGTTAATTGCCAATCAATGTTCAGGGCCGCGTCATTGGCAGCCCATAGAAATTGATTTGTTACAGCAGATGTCAGAACAGCTAGCGATCGCGATTCAACAAAGTCAGATATGCCAAAAGCTAGCAGAACTCAACACTAATTTAGAATACCAAGTCCAAGAACGGACAGCACAGTTGCAGCAGAAAATGCAAGAAGTTGAAAATTTGCATCGTGTCAAAGATGTTGTTTTGCATACAGTTGCCCACGATTTACGAACTTCCGTGATGGGTAACTTGATGGTGTTAAAGAATTTATTAAATCAAGGGCAGGGGAGCAGGGGAGCAAAAGAGGCAGAGGGGCAGGGTGCGGGGGGCAGAGGGGAAAACTCTTCTCCCTTGCTCCCTGCTCCCTGCTCCCCTGCCTCTTCTGCCCAATCTTCAATTCCAATATCTCGCTCAATCATCGAGCGAATGATTCAGGGCAACGATCGCCAACTAACAATGATTAACTCATTGCTAGAAATTAATTCTTGTGAAAAACAGGGTATTGAAATCAAACTCGAACCTCTACAACTTAGCACCCTAGTGGGCGAATGTTCCTCTCAGTTGGAACCTATGCTGACACAAAATCAAGCGACTCTGAAGAACTTAATTCGGGCAGACTTACCGTTAGTAATGGCAGATGAGATTCGATTGCAGAAAGTTTTGGTCAATTTGATCGCACATGGCTTGCAAAATAATCCGCCAGGATTAAATTTTACCCTGAGCGCCACCGTTGAAGGGGGAATGATTCGCACTCAGATTCAAGATGACGGTGTGGGAATGAGTAAAGTAGAATGCGATCGCCTCTTCGATCTGCATGTCCGCGATCCTCAAGATTGCTGCTCTACAAGCATTGGCTTAAAAATGTATCTTTGTCGGAAAGTTATTAAGGCGCATGGCGGCGAAATCGGAGTTATAAATAACCGCAAGCGTGGGTTAACTTTCTGGTTTACACTACCTTTGGCAACTTCATCCGCAACAAATCGCCCATAAATCACCAAAAAATGAGAGGGTGTTATTTATGGCAATGTTGAGTAAAGGAAACACCCTCAAGATATGGGCAAAGTTGCTCGGATGCTATTGGCTACTCCATTGACAACAGTGCAAAGGTGGTGGAAAAAAACCTTTTTTGCACCAACAACTGATGAAATCGTTACTCTTTACAGAGTTTGGCGTAACCGTTTTTTGTGGCAAAGATTACGTTTATGGTTATGGCTGGCGCTGATTTGTCTGTTGACTTTTACTTTGCGCGACTTTTACGGCTTGTTTTTTCCTTTTGCAGAGTTGCAGCCGCTGCCAGAAGTACTTAGAACTCAACGCCTGGTAATTAATGTTGCAATGCTTGCAAGTATAATTATTTGCTTTGCTTTACATAAAACTAAATTAGGTCGTCATCGTCCAGATTTATTATTTTTGGGGTCTTCTTGGTCACTTAGTTTAGCGTCGCAGTTGTTTGCAACCATCAGCGGTTTCGCACTACCCGATACCATCGGCTGGTCGCTATTGTTCTTGAGCCAAGCTGTGTTGATGCCTGTTTGCTGGATTCTTCACTTGCTGACTCAAGTGAGTGTGCTGATTTATTATTTTGGTGTGAATACAGTACTTGGGCTAAAAACACCAATCCCCGACCACCCAGGAATATATAATGTAACCTTCATTTTATATATTTTCTGGTTTTGTACTATATGTGACATCGGTGTTTATCTGTACGATCGCCTGCAACGTTCGGAATTTTTCGCCCGCCAAGAACTAGAATCTGCCTACCAAAAACTCAAGGTTGCCGAAGCTAAATATCGCAGTATTTTTGAAAACGCTGTTGAAGGGATTTTTCAAAGCAGTCCCGATGGACATTACATTACGGCAAATCCTGCTTTAGCGAGGATTTATGGCTACTCTTTAGTAGACGACGTGACAGCAAATTTTACTGATATTCAACAATTGTACGTTGACCCGAACCGCCGAGCAGAATTTGTGCGTCTGATGGAAAAGTATGGCAGCGTTTCCGATTTCGAGTCCCAAATTTATCGTCAAGACGGGAGTATTGTCTGGATTTCCGAAAAAGCCTATACAGTCCGTGACGAACAAGGAAAACTGCTTTACTACGAAGGTTTGATTGAAGACATTACCCAGCGCAAGCAAACTGAAGAAGAACTCCGAGTGTTTTTCCATGCAGTTTCCCACGACTTACGCAACCCAGTACTAGGTACTTTAATGGTACTGAAGAATTTGTTGGCCCGTTCAGAGGAAAATATTACGATTTCCCGTTCAATTTTAGAGCGAATGATTCAAAGTAGCGATCGCCAACTGAACTTAATTAATTCGTTGATGGAAACTCATATCAGTGAGGTGCAAGGTGTTGTTTTACAACGCCAAGCCGTACAATTACTGCCAGTTATCGAAGCTGCGATCGCAGATTTAGAGCCATTGCTAGAGCAAAATCAAGCCAAGCTGACAAATCTGGTATCCGCAGATTTGCCATTAGTGAATGTAGATCCTACGCAACTATGGCGAGTTTTTTCTAACTTAATTGTCAATGCTTTGAAACATAATCCCCCTGAATTGCTTTTGACAATCAATGCTACCCGTCAGGATGACATGATTTATTGTACTGTTAGTGATAACGGTGTGGGCATTAGTCAACAACAAAGCGATCGGCTTTTTGACCTTTACTTTCGGGGTGCAAGTATCGGCAATTCTGTAAGTTTGGGATTAGGGTTGTATCTATGCAAGCAAATTATTCATGCTCACGGTGGCGAAATTGGTGTGAACAGTGCATTGAATGCAGGGGCAACATTTTGGTTTACCTTACCAATTAGTAGCTCACAGCATGAAGTTGCTAATTAAACCTTTTTGTTACCAAAAATATTTTTTTAAATTTGCTATTATTCAGGAAAAAAGAAACGAATAGAACAACAAAATCCGGGTAAAAGTGGCGATGTTATTTCATCATCGCCTAATAAAGTAGCAACTAAAACCAACTGTGCTTTTTCTCGCCGATAAACTTCGACTTGTTTAGTGAAGCGATCGACAATCCAATACTCACGCACGCCTTGAACTGAATAAAGTTTCAGTTTTGCTTCCTTGTCTCGAAGTTCGTTTTGTTTACCTGGGGATAAAACCTCTATTACTAACTCTGGTGCGCCTGTCAAATGTCCTGCTTCATCTTCAATTTGCGCCAGTCGTTCTCGACTTACCCAAACTACATCCGGTATAACGCTATCTGCTTGCGAAAAAATCACGCCTGGAGCCACAATTGTTTCCCCTAAACCACTCAAATCTGACCAAACATCGAGTTGTCGAGCAATTTTTACACAAACTTGTTGATGACGGCGGTGAGGTGTGCGAGTCACAAAGAGTTCTCCATTAATAATTTCATAGCGCGTCCACTCATTTTCGGGTAGAACCTCTAAATCGTGAATTGTCCAGCGTACTCCCTCAATGGCTTGGTTCATAATTGTCCCCATTTAGCTCGTTGCCTTTGTTTAATTTTATCTTTTCTTCCGGCAAGGCAGATATTGTATTTAAATTAGAACCATAATGAAAAGCAAAAGTTCAGGCGAAACTCTGTATGCTGACATTTACCCAACTTAAACCACCTAATTACGATGCCGCTGTTACTTTTACTCTGGCGCTAACAGCAGAAGAACGTACCCGCAGTCGTCATCGTTTTGAAACTGAAGATGGTAAGGTTGTGTTTTTACATTTACCGAGAGGAACTGTCTTACATGATGGCGATATTCTGCAAGAAGAAACCCATAGCAGTTTAATCAGAATTACTGCCAAACCAGAACTAGTAATAACTGCTTTTGCCCAAACACCACTTTTATTATTACGGGCGGCGTATCATTTGGGAAATCGCCATGTACCTGTAGAAATTACTCCAACTTATTTACGCTTGTCTTCAGATTCAGTTTTACGCACTATGTTGGAACAATTGGGGTTAGAAATTAAAGAGGAAATTTTACCATTTCAACCAGAATTAGGAGCTTATGGACAACACCATCATCCTCACTGATAGCCATCTTTTGAATATTTTGCAGCTGGCTAGCCCCGCTTTACCTGTGGGAGCATATAGTTATTCTGAAGGTTTGGAAATGCTGGTAGAAAATAGTACGATCGCTAACCACACACATCTCAAAGATTGGTTAAAAGCAGAGTTGCTCTACGGGGCAATTCGGTTAGAGGCGGCGGTGATGGTACGATCGCAGCAAGCTGTAAAAATAGGTAATGTAGAGTCGCTATGCCGTTGGAATCTGTGGTTATCTGCCGCTAGGGAAACAGAAGAATTACGCGCCTCTAGTTGGCAGATGGGGCGATCGCTCATCCAATTACTTGGTAAACTAGAACCGCAGATTATGCCTATTGCCAATGCTGTAGGTAATCCTTGCAATTATGCGATCGCTTTTGGTATTGCCGTTGCCCATTGGCAAATCAGCATCCAAGCCGCATTACTCGCATATCTGCATAGTTGGGCAAGTAATTTGATTACTGCTGGCGTGAAACTGATCCCCCTTGGACAAACCGCAGGACAGCAGTTATTGCTAGATTTGCAACCACTACTCAGTGCGGCGGCATTAGAAATTCTCGCGTTGGATGACGATGAACTCGCCTGCTGTAGTTGGGGTTTATCGCTGGCAAGTATGCAGCATGAAACGCAGTATACAAGGTTATTTAGGAATTAGTCATTAGTTATTGGTCATTGGTCATTGGGCATTGGTCAAAAACTAAGTCCCGATAAGCATGTACCAAGAAAAAATGACAAATGACAAATGACAAAGGACAAATAAAAATGAATGCATTTCGAGTAGGGGTTGCTGGGCCAGTGGGTTCAGGGAAGACGGCTTTAGTTGATGCTTTGTGTAAGGGATTGCGCAAGCAATATCAGATTGCGGTGGTGACGAATGATATTTATACTCAAGAGGATGCTCAGTTTTTAGTGCGTTCTCAGGCGTTGGCTAGCGATCGCATTTTGGGTGTAGAAACTGGTGGTTGTCCTCACACTGCTATTCGCGAAGATGCTTCGATGAATTTGGCAGCAATTGAACAATTAGAAGAACGTTTTCTCGATTTAGATTTGGTGTTTTTGGAAAGTGGTGGCGACAATTTAGCTGCTACTTTTAGTCCAGAATTGGTGGATTTAACGATTTACGTCATCGATGTTGCAGCTGGTGATAAAATTCCCCGCAAGGGTGGCCCCGGTATTACCAAGTCTGATTTATTGGTGATTAACAAAACTGACCTAGCACCTTATGTTGGTGCAGATTTAAGTGTGATGGAACGAGATGCTAAAAAAATGCGCGGCGATAAACCTTTTATTTTTACTAATTTAAAAACTCACTCTGGACTTGCAGATGTAATTAACTTTGTTTGCACCAATATCTGTTGAAAAAGAATTCAGAATTCAGAAGTCAGAATTCAGAAGTCAGAATCAAGACAATTAAATCTGCATATTGAGTGGGTGTGCAAAAACGTCGTTTATTCAGATGTTTGCATCGCTACCCCTTGGCTATGCGCCACTTGTACAGAATTTATGCTGAATTCTGACTCCTGACTCCTGAATTCTGTTTCTATAAAGCCTTCTGATGACGACTTCGCACCCGTTCAGCACTACCGGTAGGAATCGCAGCAATTAATTTTTGCGTGTATTCTTCTTTAGGTTCTTGGTAAATGCTTTCAGCTGTCCCTTCTTCAACAATTTGACCGCGATTCATGACTAAAATGCGATCGCTCATAAATTTCACTACACTTAAATCGTGAGAAATAAAGATATAAGTAAGCTGAAAGTCTGACTGTAATTCTTTGAGAAGATTTAATACTTGCGCCTGTACTGAAACATCTAGCGCTGAAACTGACTCATCGCAGATGATAAACTTAGGATTTAACGCCAAAGAACGAGCTATGCAAATCCGTTGGCGTTGACCGCCAGAAAACTGATGAGGATAGCGGTTAATCGCATCTGCACTCAACCCCACCCGTTCTAAAAGTTCGACTACTCGCTGTCGTCGTTGTTGTTTTGTCTTCCCAACAGCGTGAATTAACAAAGGTTCCATTACCGCATCCCCAACCTTCATCCGGGGATCGAGGGAACTAAAAGGATTTTGGAAGACTATTTGCATTTCCCGCCGCAGTTTTTGCAACCGTTCTCCTTTGAGGCTAGTAATATCTTGTTTCTCAAAGATAATCTGACCACTCATCGGTTCAATTAAGCGCAGCAAGGTTCTGCCAAGGGTCGTTTTACCGCAACCAGATTCTCCCACCAAACCTAGTGTTTCTCCTGGTTTAACATCAAAAGAAACGCCATTAACTGCCATATTATAACTTTTTATACTACCGAACACCCCACGCACTGGAAAACTAACTTTCAAGTTGCGGATTTGCAGCAGGGGTTCCAATTCATTCAAGTTTGCCAATCTTGTAGCAATCTCTTCTTTGGTAACTTCTGTGGGTTGTGCGGGTTCTTTCGGCTGAATTACGACTTGTCCCGTTGGCGTCTCTTCTGCACTCATGTAGTCGGAAACAGTGAGTAATTTTTGGGGACGGCGGTTGAGTGTGGGGCGACAAGCTATCAAACCTTTAGTATATGGATGCTTGGGACTACTGAAAATTTGCCGAGAAGTACCAGATTCGACAACTTTACCTCTATACATCACCGCTACTTGGTCAGCAATTTCTGAAATTAGCCCCAAATCGTGGGTGATGAAAATCATTGCCATGTCACGGCTTTGCTGCAATTCTCGCATTAACTCTAAAATAGTCGCTTGCACCGTCACATCCAAAGCTGTGGTTGGTTCATCGGCAATTAAGATTAATGGGTTGCAAGAAATTGCCATTGCAATCATCACCCGTTGCAACTGACCTCCAGAAAGTTCATGAGGATAGCGTTCCAGCATAGCTTCTTTGTGTTCTTTAACCAACTGTGCCAACTTTGGTGCATCTGGTTTCGATAAATTGGCGTTGGTTTGATGCCAAGTTTCGATATACTGCTGCTGGATATCCTCATCGCTAGGTAGAAGTTTAACCTCTTGCAGACCTGCGATCGCAATTTGTCGTGCTTGGGCTGCTGACACATTTTGATGCCGCATAATCGCTTCTGTTAGCTGAAACCCGATGTTATAAACCGGATTAAGCGAACTCATCGGTTCTTGAAAAATCATGGCGATGTCGCCACCCCGGTGTAACTGCATTTGCTCAGGAGGCAATGTTACCAAATCGATGGGGTTGCCATTCTCTTGAGGACGAAACCAGATTTCACCGCCACTCACTATGCCAGGAGTTTGCAACAAACCCATCACAGCTAAGGCTGTCACCGATTTACCACTTCCCGATTCTCCTACTATTCCTAGAGTTTCACCTCGATGCAGCGCAAAGGAAATACCATCCAAAGCTCTGACAGTGTTGCCATCACCGGGAAATTCAACTTGGAGATTGTGAACCTCTAGGACAGTTTCTCTCATAGGAGTTGGGTAGGAATTCTAACTTAAAATTATTTGGATTTTAACAATAGTTTTGATGTATGTGTCAATAAATTTGGTTTTTACACTTCTTGGCGGTTTTTCACTGCTTAGACTTCAACTACAATTTTCAATGTTTTGAGAACTAGTTGCCTCATCCATCAAGATAATTTTCGGCTGATTGAGTTGCATTAGCTTTCTTTACAGCTATTTGTGCTGCCAAATCTGCTGTTGTAATTTGAAACAATTCTGTTGTCTCGATTGCTACCGCTAAAAAGGATTTTGGATTATCAAGTGCTGTACTAAACAATGCCTCAAAAGCGTCTACACTGAACAGATAGCGGTAATATCTCTTAATTAACTCCCTGCTTTGGGAGTAGATGCAAAGCAGCTTGTCGTAAGACATCGCCTACAGGCTACTCATCCTTGACTTCGGTCGCAAACAATGATTGAAGCCCAGATTTAATTCTTTTGAGGCGATACAAGACTTCCAGATTGGGATAAGGTATTTTATAGAACCATTGCTGCGTATGAACTTAAAAATTCGAGAACAAGCACAAGAAATATTCAATAAAATTTCAGAGATTTTTCTCCTTTATTTGTTGCAAGTAGCAGCGAAAAGAAGCCTGAAAAGTTTGCAAAAAGACACTGTTAATGCTGTCTCTGTCCAACAAAAGCTTCTTAGAAATATTCTCAAACTTCAAAAGGATACGGAATACAGTAAGAAGTATAATTTGGCGGCTATAGGTTCGGTTGCAGAATTCCAAAGGATACATCCTCTGACCACTTATGAAAATTACCGCGAAATTATCGAAGATATTGCTAAGAGTGGAAATTTCTCTCAACTGGTAGCAGAGCCAATTATTCTTTTTCAAGAAACGTCGGGGACAACGGGCAAATCTAAACTTATACCCAGAACAAAACGCTTACTATCAACTTCACAAAAATCTTTTCAGGCTATAAACGCGATCGCACGCTCTTACTATCTCAATGGTAAAGCATACGCAAAAAACAGTCTTGGTTTGGCTTTGGCTAGTGCACAACCACTTAAATCTACACCTAGCGGTATTCCTAGAGGTTCAGGAACTAGCGGAGGAATTAGACAATCCAAATTATTTCAAAAAATAGTCAGTCTCAATTTTTCTAGCCCCATTAGCATATTCTTGATTCCCGATTATAGGAGCGCTTATTATTGCCATATGCTTTTTGCTCTCTTGGAGCCAAAGCTTACTTATATTACGGCAAACTTTGCCTCCAATGTTTTGGATGCTCTACAAATATTAGAACGAGAGTGGTCACAAATAATAAATGATATTTACCACGGTCAAATTAATTCCAACTTGGAACTGGATACAGCTACAAGAAATGAGCTACAAAATAGGCTCAAACCTAATCCAGAAAAAAGTAACACACTCCGAACTGAATTTGAAAAAGGATTTGAGGGTATTATACCCAGAATATGGCCGCAGTTGTCTAACATACAATGTATTATAACTGGGTCGCTGCAACTATATAAAGAAAGTTTGAAATTTTATGCAGGTGAAATACCAATTTACTCACATGGTTATGGTGCTTCTGAAGCTTGGATCGGGTGTAACCTAGAGCCACAAAAAGATTCTCCAGCTTACGTAATTACTCCTCATTCGGCATTTTTTGAGTTTATACCTATTTCCCAAATTGATGCAGAAAAACCCACTACAGTTGACTTGACTTCTCTAGAGGTAGGTGAAAGTTACGAATTAGTTGTGACGACAGTAGCTGGACTTTACAGGTACAGGATGGGGGATATCGTTAAATGTGTGGGCTACTATAACCAAAGTCCCATGATTGAATTTTTGTATCGCCAAGGTTCGCTGCTAAATATTAGCGGAGTTAAAATTTCTGAAAACGAAATTTTTGCTGCTATTACTGAAGCTTGCAAAATTTGGGGAGACGACTGCAAAATAATAGACTATACCACAAGCATTGATGTTTCATCATTTCCGTTGAGTTACATTATTTACCTAGAGGTTTCAAAAATCTTTACAATTCTTCCTGATTTAACATCATTTCAAGATAAATTTGAACAGATTATTTATGATTTAAATGTGCTTTATCTGAATACAAGGAAAGCGAATATTATTGGCGCACCTGAAATTAAACTTGTTGAAAGAGACAGTTTCAAAATGTTTAAAAACCAAATGATTTCTCAAGGTACTTCAGAAGCACAGTTCAAAATGCCACGGTTGCTAAAAAATGTAGAGCAGATCAACTTTATAGAAAGCAAATCTCTTAATTAATAATCAATAACAATGCATCTCTAAGGTGAGTAGTGCCCACAACAACCCAGATATGTATGGAGAATTGTTGAGTAAGAGTAGGTAAATGTCTCACAACAAAATGCAAAGCTTCAACGCAAACAAAAAAAATAGCACATCCTGAAGGATGGCTACTTGTAGAAATTGTCTAATCGCAATCCTTTTTGCTAATCATACTTAGCAAATTGAATACACGCTCAACTACCAACTTTTAGAACGGAATATCATCTGGATCTGGTTCTTCCTCTTTCACTGCTGGATAAGTGGTTCGCTCATAATTTGTGGGTTGGGGTACGGGTTCGTAAGTTTTCGCTTGGGGAGCAACGCCAACAGGATTTGTCGCTGGGGTAGGCGCTGGACGTGGTGACTCGTAAGTGGGAACGTCTTTCTGTACCGGACGAGATGCTGATGGTTGTCGGGGAGTAGTTTCAGTAAATGATGAAGTTGGGGTTGCTGAGGGTAATGGATCGGTATTAAAACTACCTCCAACAGATTGAATTTGTTGTACTGTCAATTCAGCGCGTTTTTCTTTAAAACCTTCTTGACGATCGACAGTATTCATACTTAAACGTCCTACCAAGATGACGCGATCGCCTTGGTGGTAATTTTGCTGAATTTCTGTCGCTAAATTCCCCCAGCCGACAACTTTTAGGGTGGCTGGCGGATCTTCGGGTTTTTGGGAGTTGGGAAACTGCACCAACATTTCCGTGACTCCCAGATTATCGGCTGTGTAGCGGAGTTGCGGTTCGTTAATAATTTCCGCCATCAAAACGCAGCTGTTCATTAAAATTACTCCTGACTGCAAAAAGTACTGATTCAAAAAGAGAAGGTTTTTCTATGTAGTGCCAATTAATATCTAAATAGGTTTAATCTTTTGCATTTTTTAATAATGTTTGAACAAATTTTCTAACAGAATTCAGGAGTCAGAATTCAACAGTCAGGAGAACACTTGATCAGTGAATATATTAATCATACTAAACTCCCGATCAATTCTGACTTCTGACTCACCTCGGCTACGCTCGGCGACCACCTGGGTGCTGAATTCTTTTTAGTCCTTTCTAGCATAAAAGCCAAGCGATCGCTTTGAACAGCATTGAGTATACCGTTCGCCACCCTCGCTTGACTAAATTGAGCATTCAATTCTGCATAGAGTAGTATAATTGTACCACTAAGTCCCATTAAATAGAAAAAATTCTTGGCAAAAATTAAGCCTTGACGTGAACTGGAAAAACACCCAAGGCGATCAACCTGGCTGGAAGGTCGCGCAAGATGGGTAAGCGCAAAAATGCAGGTGGTACAAAGCTACGATTTGAGGTGATAACCGGGGCCAATACCCGCTTTTGGACAAAAGTCTGAAACGCTTGAATGATGCGTGTGGGCAATTCGCGTTGACGTTGTACTTTTGCTAGGTCACTCAGTTGTACTTGTCGGTTTTTGAGCGGTTTGCTGAGTACATTCGCCGCGACTACAGCATCCTGAATCGCGTAATTAATGCCAACTCCACCAACAGGGGACATTATATGAGCTGCATCACCAATGAGTAACAGTCCCGGACGATACCAGCGTTTGACAAGGCTGGACTCGACAGAGAGAAAAGCTACTTGTGACCAGTCATGTAAATTTTCGATGCGTTGCTGGAATTCTGGCACTACTTCGACAACCGATTTTTTTAATTCCTCCAAACCCGCAGCCCGCAGTTGTTGATAGCCTCCCTTCGGGATGACATCGGCAACTTGCCACTCATCACCACGGTCAAGCATGGCGATTAGCTTACCTTGACCAAAGCGCCCCATTCCCCCTTCAGAGTCTTCTGGCTGACGCGGTAGGCGAAACCAGAGGACATCCATTGGCGGCGAAGTTTCGATGGACTCAAACTCTCCCAAGTGGCGTAAACGTGAGTGGCGACCGTCTGCACCCACTGTCAATATTGCCCGGATTTCATGCCAACCACCGCCTCCCCGATAGCGGACACCTTGAATCACGTCATTTTCGGTAATTAATTCCTGCACATTCGCACCCATCACCAGATGGAAACTAGGATATTTTTGTGCTTCTTGGGTGATGAACTCCAAGAATTTTACCTGGGGAAGCATTGTAATGTAGGGATAATGGGTTTTCAGATGGCTAAAATCTGCGAATGTGACAGTATCTTGAGGAGTTTGAATACTAATTTGGCGCATTTTGGTATGGGGAAGTTCTAACAAGCGATCGCTTAATCCCAATTCCTCCATAATTTCCATCACCGATGGATGAATCGTATCGCCGCGAAAGTCGCGATCGAAGTCTTTGTGTGCTTCCAGCAGCATCACCGAAATGCCTTGACGCGCTAACAACAGCCCCAATACTGCTCCTGCTGGGCCACCCCCCACAATGCAACAATCTGTGGTTTGTACGTCTACAATGTCATGGACAGGGTTAATACTTGGATCTGGGGAAAGATTTTTAGGTACATCGGTAGTCATCACAACACCTCTTGATAGCCCTAAAATTTAGAATAGTTTGCTTTTGATACTGCAAGCTGTTTTTTTAACTTTTCGTATTTACCCTGAAGGTGTATTATGATGGGCGCTAAACTGTCATTGGTCATTAGTCCAAATCCAATGCCCAATGCCCCATGCCCCATGCCCCATGCCCAATCCCCAATCCCCAATCACAATAATTAGTTGTGTCCCAAGTTATTTTAGAAAACGTTTATAAAAGTTTTTCCTCGCGTAAAGGGGAAAGTGTTACCTCACAAACCCAATCTCCTCTCACGCCTGGGGAAAAAATCGATGTAGCCCAAGAACGGGCAGAAAGTGTCAATGTCTTGCGGCGGATTAACCTAACGATCGCAAACGGTGAATTTATGGTGCTGGTAGGCCCTTCTGGTTGTGGTAAAAGTACCTTGCTGCGGTTAATCGCTGGGTTGGAAACGATGACTGGCGGTAATATCTGGGTAGGCGATCGCTTGATCAATGACTTACCACCCAAGGAACGCGACATTGCAATGGTGTTTCAAAATTACGCCCTTTATCCTCACATGACGGTGTATGACAACATCGCTTTTGGGTTGCGCCGCAGGGAAAGCAGAGGAGCAGAGGAGCAGAGGAGCAGAGGATATACTTCCTCGTCTCCTTATTTTCGGACGTGGGCGGAAAATCTTTTTGTAGGAGCGACCAGAAAGTTACCTAAAGGATTGCGCTACACTTCTGACAAAGAACGGGCGGTGGATGAACAGGTGCGTAGTGTTGCTCAACTGTTGCAAATCGAAACATTGTTGAATCGCTTACCCAAACAACTATCTGGGGGACAAAGACAACGGGTTGCATTGGGAAGAGCGATCGCGCGTGACCCGCAAGTATTTTTAATGGATGAACCGCTTTCTAACTTAGATGCCAAACTACGGGCGGAAACCCGCGCCCAAATTGTTAAATTGCAGCGCCAATTGGGGACAACGACAATTTACGTTACCCACGATCAAACAGAAGCGATGACAATGGGCGATCGCATTGCGATTATGTCTGAGGGTAAAATTCAACAAGTTGCTTCTCCCTTAGAACTTTACAACCGCCCAGCCAATCTTTTTGTAGCAGAATTCATTGGTTCACCACCGATGAATTTTATTCCTGTAGAATTTCATGCTCCGCAGTTGATTACTCATTCACAATTGCGTTTCACCCTGCCAGAAGTTTGGGGAAAAGCTTTACAAAAATATGATAGGAAAACTCTAATTTTAGGCATTCGCCCAGAACACTTGAACTTGAGTATGCCTGCCACCAAAAATCTACCCGTACAAGTAGATTTGGTAGAAAATCTCGGTAACGATTCCTTTCTTGCTGTTAAGATTGCCGAACCAGAATCTCAAAGAGCCAATACAGCCAAATCCCTGCAAGTGCGAATCCCACCAGACCGATTTGTAAAAGCTGGTGAGCAACTATGGTTATCGCTAACTCCAGAGAAAATTCACTTTTTTGATCCGGAAACTGAGTTGGCGATATTTCCTTAAGAAATCAATTGCCTAGTTGATATTTTCAGAAGTAGCAAAGTGGCAATCGTCTGACTTACCATGAATCCCTTGAACGTAGACGCACATTGGCTTCCAATACATTCTGAAGAGTAAATAAAGTATGCCAGAAATTAGTCGTTTTTTCGGGATGATCGTCACTATGTATTACAATGACCATCCGCCCCCACATTTTCACGTAAGATATAATCCAGCAAAAAGCCATTATTAGTATTGAAACTTTAGAAATTTTAGAAGGTAAACTTAGCTCCAGAGCTTTTAAACTTATATTAGAATGAGCAAATTTACATCAAAATGAATTGATAGAAAACTGGAAACTAGCTAGAGACAATCAAATCCTCAATAGCGTCTTACCATTGGAGTAGTAAAATATGTTAAAAGACATTATTGCAGTAGAACCAAGGGAAAATTATCAACTATATATCCGTTTTGAAGACGAAGTGGAAGGAATAATTGATGTTAGTAAGCTGATTAAATTTACAGGTGTTTTTGCACCTTTACAAGATCAAAAATACTTTGCTCAGGTTGAATTAAACCACGAATTAGGGACAATCCAATGGCGATCGGGAGCCGACCTCGATCCAGATGTTCTCTATGCAGTGATTAGCAATCAGCCTATTCCTAAATATAAGTCACTACGGTTCACTTAAGGATAATTGTAGCGACTGTCTTGATTGTTAAGTGCGATCGCCTGATATTGTAGCGACTGTTTTAAAAGTCAAGTGCAGGCTACGCCTACGTACCTGTGTACTTGATCCCGGTGCGACAAAGTTTGAAGTACCTCAAAACGACTTGGGAGTACCTCAACACGACTTGGGAGTACCTCAACACGACTTTGGAGTACCTCAACACGACTTTGGAGTACCTCAAAACGACTTTTAAGTACCTCAAAACGACTTTTAAGTACCTCAAAACGACTTTGGAGTACTTCAACATGACTTCGAGGTATCTGTTGCTTATATAGCAGTCCTAAATCATTCGTGAGAATTTAAGATCGTTTTAACCCCCGTGTAGTCCTGCCTTGGTAAGCTACGGTGTACACACAAGTTGGATTACCCCCCTTAATCCCCCCGATGCATTGGGGGAAAAAAGAAATCTAGTTTCCTCCCCTTTCCAAGGGGAGGGTTAGGGTGGGGTAAAATCCTAGTTAATCAGCTATTTCAGACTTGTGTGTACACGGTAGCCTTAATAAGAGAGGACGGCTCAGACATTGAAATCAAAAGTGCGATACCTACTCTGGGCTACGCGATCGCCTGATATTGTAGATTGGGTTTTAGCTTACTTCTCTTAATTGGTCAATCAAAATTTTCATACACTTATGAAAGAAACTTCAGCCTTCAAGTAGTATATTGTGTCTTAATTGACATATCACCTGGGTATTAGCAATGTAGAATATGACTATGAATTTGCCAGTTCCCCAAGATTATCAATATCAATTTGGTGGTAGTCTTCCTGCTAATGCACCTACCTACGTCACACGCAAAGCTGATGCAGATTTGTATCAGGCTGTGAAAGCTGGAGAGTTTTGTTTTGTCCTCAACTCTCGACAAATGGGAAAATCCAGTCTGCGTGTCCGCACAATGCAAAGGTTACAAAATGAAGGAATTGCTTGTGTATCTATTGATTTAACCGCAATTGGAACATCAGGGCTAAAGTCTGAACAATGGTATTCTGGGATTATTGATACTATTGCTGGTTCTGAAAGTTTAAACTTAGGTGAGCAGTTTGATATAGATGAGTTATGGGAAGAAAATTCCCGATTTTCTGATGTGCAGATTTTTGGTAAGTTTATTGACAAATTACTCAAATTAGTTTCCACACAAATTGTTATTTTTATAGATGAAATTGATAGTGTTCTCAGTTTAAAATTTCCAGTTGATGATTTTTTTGCTTTAATTCGAGCATTCTTTAATCAAAGAGTTGATAATCCTGAATATCAGCGCATTAATTTTGTGCTTTTGGGAGTAGCTACTCCTTCTGAGTTAATTCAAGATAAAAAGCGTACTCCTTTTAATATTGGCAAAGGAATTGAATTAACCGGATTTGAATTTGCAGAAGCTTTACCTTTAATTAACGGATTATCTGGACAAACTAGCAACCCCGAAGCCGTACTAAAAGCGATTTTAGACTGGACTGGGGGACAGCCCTTTTTAACTCAGAAAATCTGTGAATTTGTCCGTAAATCTGCAACTGTAATTCTCCCAGGTGAAGAAGCTCATTTTGTAGAGAATTTAGTCAGAAATAGAGTGATTCAGAATTGGGAATCTCAAGATGAACCGGAACACTTTAGAACGATTCGGGATAGAATTTTAAAAAGAGATGAACAGAAAGCCGCATATTTATTAGATTTATATCAGCAAGTATGGTACTCAGGCGGAATTGATATTGATAATAGTATTGAGCAGAGTGATTTACAGTTAGCGGGAATCGTTGTTAAAAAAGAGAGTACATTAAAGGTTTATAATCTGATTTATCAAACTATTTTTAATAATTTATGGATTGAGAAAACTTTAGGCAGTTTGCGCCCTTATGCAGAGAATTATCGTCAGTGGATATTATCAAAAAAAGAGGATGAGTCTCGTTTATTGCGGGGTCAAGCTTTAGTAGAAGCGGAAAATTGGGCAAAAGGTAAAAGTTTAAGTTTTCAAGATGGAGAATTTTTAGCCGCTAGTCGCACACTACAGCGAAAAGAGGAACTAGCAGAAACAGAAATCCAGGCAGAATTAGAAAGAGAAAGGAAAGAAAAGGAAGCAGCAGAAAGAGCTAGACAAATTGAAGGTAATGCTAAACAGAAAGCAGAAAAGCAATTGGTAATTGCTAGGAAAAGAATACGTTTTGGAATAGTGGTTTTGTTTGTTACTTTAGGGCTTACATGTTTGATAGGAATAGGTGCATTTATTGGGCTTGAAACCGCTAACAGAAATACAAAGGAACTCAACCAATCAATTGCTAAAATTAGAGAACTATCAACGGTGGCTTCTCAACTTCAACAAAAAGGGGAAACAAACCAAGCCAATCAGTTTTTAAATATTACAGGTTTGGTTTTGCAGGGTAAAATTAATAATCCCAAGTTAAAAGAGGCTTTATTAGATAGTTCTCTGGTTTTAGGATATCAATATCTAGTTGATTCAATAAACGAGGTAAATAAAAAAAATGATTTAAAAAAAGCTGAAATAAATTTTAAAAAAATCCTACCTGAATTATCAAAAGTAGAAAATGAAGTTGAGAATAATTCAAATAATTTAGCAACTTTAGTTTATATTAACTATGTTAAAGGTAAAGTAGAAGAACGCTCAGATAAAGTTAGGGCTTTAGCAGATTACAAAAAAGCATTTAAAAATATCAACAGTCTAGAATCTCAGTTTAAATCTAATCTTGATCTATTTACTTTAGACCTAAATATTCTTTACAATAGCAATGCTGATATTGTGACTTTGCTTTATCGTAAACTTAAAGAATTAGACGGCTCAAATTCAGATTATGATCAATATTTAAAGGAACATTTATTAAATGAATTAGACTATTTTATGAAGCAAGAAAGATGGAGGGAAGCAGATTCAAAAAATTGGGAGTTTATTGTCTATTCAGCAGGAAAGGAAGAACAACTCTATTTAGATTTAATTGATGTCAAAAACTTTAATTGTAAGGATTTAAAACAACTAGATACACTTTGGGTTAATAACTCTAAGGGGTATTTTGGTTATAGTGTCCAGAAAAAAATATATTTGGCTAGTGGAAATTCTCTCGATTTTGACTGGGAGAAGGGAGGATGGAAAAATAGGAACGAGAAAGGGTATAATGATTTTACAAAAAGTGTGGGATGGAAAGGACAGGATGGAAAGTTGATTAAATATGAGGAATTACCCATGAAGCTGAAGGATCAGGGAGGGGTATCTATATCTAGGAGGGGAGAACTCCCTTACTACAATTAGGAGAGGGGGGTTTTTGTGCCTTATGCGAGGGGGGTGGAGTCCTACGGGGCATCGTCGTTGAGTTCATTTGAGTTGTTTTCTCTCTTCTTGCAGAGACTTGTAAATTGTAGCAGATAGGGCTTTCAGAGAATTGTAATGCACAACCCAAAGAAAAAAACAAATAACACAAAAGGAATTGAAAAGAGGTAATTTAGAGTCGCTGAGATTACCAGTAAGTAGCAAATTCCTCTAAAAAAGACATTTTTACTGATAAATAGAGACACTACTCCTATCTTCATCTCAAATCATTGACTGTGATCTCGAAAAATCATCCCTGCAACTTGCGGATTGTAACAATTAGCAAAAATAAATTTTTCAGCCACATCAACAATTTCTGGATTACTTGTTTCCCAACTATCCCAAGGCAATCGCATCTGTCCTGGTGATGTTTTTTTACTTTTGCCTTTAATTACTTTAGGCAAAAATTGATTACCCCAAAAATACCGTTTTTCTGTTTTTGCTTTTGGTTTGTACTTCTTACAAAAAAACCGATATTTAGCAGCACATTCATTCAAAGTTTTACCCAACGTCAAAAAAGCCGGATGCCAAGTTGTTAAACCATCATCCCCCAGTCGGTCATAGATTCCATAATTACTAAAATCATAGAAAAAGCCTTCTTGCATTCCCGCCGCTTTCGGATTGGCGTGAATATACCGCAGCGTATTCAATGCCCGTTGATGGTCACTTTTAGGATTTACGCACTCACATCGACCAGCCCCTCCCTAAAAAGCTTGTCATTACCAACATCTTTTAAACTGACTGGGTGATAAAATCAGCA